>CAINMG010000159.1 GCA_903850725.1 Candidatus Staskawiczbacteria bacterium | reverse complement strand
TTATAAAAAATAAATAATAAAAATTAAAAATTCAAACTTTCATGAAATCTAAATATTATATTTTTATAGCTATTGTTGTGTTAGCTTTTTTAGTTGGTAATTTTGCAAACCCAATTTACTTTAATAAATCTGTTGATTTTTTAAATTCTAAATTTTCTTGGACTTTACCACATTTCTGGAACAAACCTTTTACTTTGGGTCTTGATTTACAAGGTGGTGTAAATTTAATTTATCAAGCAGATTTGAGCCAAACAAATGATAAAGCAGGAGCTATGGCAGGACTTCGTGATGTAATTGAAAGAAGAGTAAATATGTTTGGAGTTTCTGAGCCAGTTGTACAAATTCAAGGACAGGACAGGCTTTTGGTTGAATTGCCTGGTGTTAAAGATGTAGCGCAAGCAATCAAAATGATTGGTGAAACTCCATATTTAGAGTTCTTAGAGCAAAGAGATGAAAAAGACTCACAAGTAATTTTAGATAAGATTAAAGAAATCCAAACAGCTCAAGAAAAGAAAGAAGATATTTCAAAAATTAAGGATTGGACAATTGCTTTGCAAAATCCATACTTTAAAATAACAGAGTTAACTGGAAAGTATTTAAAATCTGCTAATGTTATTTTTGATCAAACAACATTTAAACCTGAAATTGAACTTTTATTTAATGATGATGGGGCAAAATTATTTGAAACTATTACTGAAAGAAATGTAAATAAACCTTTAGCAATATTTTTAGATGGAGCTTCTATAATAGATACATCAGGAGATAATAAAATTGATGGAAATGATTTATATGCTCCAATTGTTCAAGGTAAAATTTCAGGAGGAAGGGCAGTTATAACTGGTGGAACGGGTTTAAAGGGGCCAGCAATGAGTACTCAAACAGCTAATGATATTTCAAGAAGATTAAATTCTGGAGCTTTACCAGTTAAGATTGGTGCTCCAATTTCTCAAGAAACAGTGGGGCCTACTTTAGGATCTGTCTCATTGCAAAAGTCTTTGTGGGCGGGAATTTGGGGTCTTTTGGCAGTGGCTGTGTTTATGATTATTTTTTATAGACTTCCAGGACTCTTGGCTTCTATTGCTTTATTGATTTATGTTGCTATTGCTTTATCTATATTCAAGCTAGTTCCCGTGACTTTGACTTTGGCTGGAATTGGTGGATTTATTTTATCTATAGGAATGGCAGTTGATGCAAACATTTTGATTTTTGCTAGAATGAAAGAGGAGATTAAAAGTGGTAAAAGCTTGGATCAATCTATCAGAGAAGGTTTTGCTAGAGCTTGGCCTTCAATTCGCGATAGTAATTTTAATTCTTTGATTGTGTGTGCGATTTTGTTTTTATTTGCTACTAGTTTTATCAAAGGATTTGCTTTGACTTTGAGTATTGGTATTTTGGTAAGCTTATTTTCAGCAATCTTTATTACCAGAATCTTGCTTCAAGTATTTATTGGAAATTGGGCAGAAAAAGCCAAATGGCTATTATAATTAACCTGCCTGCCATAGGCAGGTAAATTTAAAAAAATGAATATAAATTTTACAAAGTATTCGCTAATATATTATGTAATTTCTGTAATTTTGATTGTTGCTTCAGTTGTTTGCTTGTCTGTATTTGGACTTAAATTTGGCATTGAGTTTACCGGAGGAAGCAATATGCAAATAGAGTTTACAGACTCAAGGCCAAGCAATGAGCAAATTTCAAAGCAATTAGAAGAGCTAAAATTGGGCGATATTATAATCCAGCCAACTGGTCAAAAAGGTGCAATTTTACAATTTAAAGGCGTAGATGAAGCGGTCCACCAGCAAATGTTGACAAAAATAAACGAACTTTCAAAATCAGAAGAGAAAAGCTTTCAGTTTATCGGGCCATCAGTTGGTCAGGAATTAAAAAACAAAACTCAAATCGCAATTGTAATGGTGCTTTTGGCAATTACTATATATATTGCTTTTGCTTTTAGAAAAGTTTCTCGTCCCGTAGCTTCATGGAAATATGGCATAACATCTTTAATTGCATTGTTTCACGATATTTTGATTCCACTTGGGGTTTTCGCAGTTTTGGGAAAACTTTATAATGTGGAAATAACTATTCCAATAATAGCTGCTTTACTTACAGTTTTAGGATTTTCAGTGCACGATACGATTGTTATTTTTGATAGAATAAGAGAAAATATTTTAAGAAAAGGTATGGGTCAATTTGAGGAAAATGTAAATTTGAGTTTAAATCAAACAATTGGCAGATCTTTAAGCACTGTATTTAGTACCTTAATCCCACTTTTTACAATGTATTTGTTTGGAGGGGAGACTTTAAAATACTTTTCTTTAGCTTTGATAATTGGAATAACTGCAGGCGCTTATTCTTCTATATTTATTGCAAGCACCCTTCTTGTTACTTGGAGAAAATTGGATGAGAGGCGATAGGGCTTGACATATAAACTAATATATGCTAACATTAATAATACACTAAATAATAAGTAAATAGTGCTTTATTTTTTGGTCTTGAAACCAACCTAAAAATTATGGCAATATTTATAAAAAAATAAAATGACAAAATTAAACTACGCACAATTATATGCAAAATTAACCAAAGGTCTTTCTCCAAAGTCAAAGAATATTTTTGATAGAAGATTTGGAGTAAAGAATGGCAAACCAGAAACATTGGAATCAATTGGGGATTCTTTGCATATTACAAGAGAAAGAGTGAGACAAATTGAAGAAGTTGGTTTCAATTTTGTAAGGAAGAATAATCAAGAAACTTTAGACAAAGTATTTAAAGAGCTTGTAGCTTATTTTACAAAAAATGGAGGTTTAAGACGCGAAGATTTGGTACTTGAAGAATTAGGTGGTAAGAAAAATAGACCTTTTGTTTTGTTTTTCTTGACTATTTCACCTCAGTTTTCTAGAGTTTGCGAGAAAAAGGACTTCTTTTATTTCTGGTCAATTATTCCCGATGCTAAAAACAAAGTCAAAGAGACTTTAGATTCTTTGGTAAAAGACATTGATGCAGTTGGGAAAGTTATGACAAGAAAAGATGTAATTGCAAGTTTTGCCTCAAAAAATAATTTAACCAACGAAGCTGTTTCTTCTTATCTTGAAATTTCCAAAAATATTCAAACAAATAGAGAAGGGAAATTGGGACTTATTCATTGGCCAGAAATTAAGCCAAGAGGAGTTAAGGACAGAGCATTTTTAGCTTTTAAAAAGCACGGCAAACCTTTACATTTTACTGATGTCGCAAAAATGATTGACAAATTAGAATATAATCAGCCAAACAAAAAGACTTATGCCCAAACAGTACATAATGAATTAATCAAAGATTCAAGATTTGTACTTGTAGGCAGAGGAACCTATGCTTTATCAGAATGGGGATATACTCCAGGCACAATTAAAGATGTTATTGTCAAAGTACTGCAAACCACAAATCAGCCAATGCATAAAGATGATGTTGTCAAAGAAGTATTGGCCCAAAGAATGGTTGCCAAAAACACTGTACTTATGAATTTGAATATCAAAAATAATTTTGATAAAGATGACAAGGGTAATTACTTTATCCGCAAAACCGAGTCAGTTTAAAAAATCAAAACTCTCGCCCTTGGGCGAGTTTTTTGTTGCAAAAAATTTTGTAAGTTGTATAATTATAATAATATGGCAATATTTTTTTTACTTTTATATATTTTATTGGCACTTACAGCTATTTATTATATAGTATTTTTTTCTTTGCTTTATTATTGGCACGAGAAAAAAGCGACATTTGTGGTGGTGCCTATAATTTTTACATTTTATTTTTTCGCAATAGGGTTTTTGGTAGTTGCAATTGCTTCGCTGGCAATACAATATTTACCAAATTTTTTAAATTTGGTTATTAAATAATTACTACAAAAATGGCTAGTAAATTTTACAAAACATATTTTTTCTTTATGCCTTGGGTTAGGAAGGCGTTTTGGGATCCATTTTGGTGGGTGATTTTGTTTGCAGTAGTTTTGTGGGTGCCATTTTTAAGAGTTTGGTGGTGGTTTTTGCTTCCTGTAATGTTGGTTATCCAGTTAAGAGAGCTCTATCTTTGGTGGATAATGTGGGATTTTACTTATGCAAAATTTAAATGGGTTGTAATTGAGATGGTGCCACCAAAAGAAGTTTTAGCTCCGTTTAAAGCCATGGAAGATGTTTTTACTAGTTTGTGGCCCATATATGATTCTGGTAATTGGCGCGAACAGTGGTGCGAGGGGGAATTTGCTGAATCAGCATATTGGTTTTCTTGGGAGATTGTAAGTGCAGAAGGATCGGTTCATTTCTATTTAAGATGTTTAGCTCAACATAAAAGAACTATTGAAACAATTCTTTATGGACATTACCCTGAGCTTGAAATGCGTGAAGTTCCCGATTATTTAAAAGCTATTCCTCAAGATATTCCCAATCAAGAATGGGATTTGTATGGAGAAGATTGGATACTTGAACAACCTAATTGTTATCCTATTAGAACTTATGAAAAGTTTTTTGAACCACAAGGTGAAAGAATCTCAGCAGAAGAAAAAAGAATAGATCCAATGGCTTCTTTGCTTGAAGGTCTTTCAAGACTAGGCCCAGGAGAGCATTTTTGGATTCAATTTATTACAACTCCCGTGATAGATAGTGAGGTCGGACTTAAAGCAATTGCAAAAAAAGAAATTGATAAAATTGCAAGGCGCCCAGTAAAAAAAGAAAAAACATTAATACAAGATGTGGGGGATTTGCTATACCACTTAATTATGGGACCAACTAAAGAAGGTAGCGGTGAAAAAGCAAGTTATAAATTCCTTCCTCGCGTAATGGAAGATGAAGGTGATGATAATGAGCTCATGTTAACTCCTGGAGAAAAAGAAATTTTACTGGGCATTGAAGATAAAATGAAAAAGCCAATTTTTAAATGTTCTGTAAGGGGCACCTATGCAGCTAAAAGGGAAAATTGGAGTGGAGCAAGTAAAAATGCTGGTAGAGGATATTTTGGACATTTTAAAACAATGCATTTAAATAGCCTAAGATATACGGGAGATACTAGACCAAAAACCCATTATCTTTTTCGTAAAAGAAGAGCATATTTTAGAGCCAGAAAAATGTTTAGAAATATTGTAGGAAGGTTTCCACCCTTGTACCCAGATTTGGAAAGTTATACAATACTTTTAAATCCTGAAGAACTGGCAACGCTTTTTCACTTTCCAAACAAACTTACAGGACTTGTTTCGCCATCTGTGGCAAGAGTGGAATCAAAGAGAGGTGGTCCTCCAGAAAATTTACCTATAGAATAATGAAATTATAGTTAAAATTAATTTTCTATTTTATAATGGTAAATTATGTGATATTATAAGAAAGAGGATAAAATTAAGTTAAAAAAGCTATGAAAATTTCGCAAAAGATAGTTAATGGAAAATCTTATATATATGCATTAGATACGATTTATATTAATAGGGGTCAAACTATACCTAAAAATAAATCCCTGGGGCCGTCTTCTACAACAACTAATTTGGCAGTTAAGAAGCAAGAATTTCAAAATTATCTAATTAGTGAGGAGTCAAAATTGAGGATTGAATATTGGAGGAATAGAGCGAGTAAGGAATTTTTGGCATATGTGAATATTGATAAAATTGAAAGTTCGCGCGCAAGGCTTTTTCAATCTAAAAAAAATCTTGGTGAGCTTGGCCTTGCTGCTATGGAAACAGCATTTCTAGTTGATTTTATTTATAATTCAAACAAAATGGAAGGTAGCCGTGTACCTAGAGAAAGTGTTGAAAGAATAGTGACTGAATCATCCAATGAAAAAAACGAAGAAGTAAAAAATACTATTACTGCAATTAACTATAGTAAGCAAAAGAATTTTAGGATCACTCGTAAGAATATAGAAAAAATGCATGACATATTATTATCTCATGAGCCTGCTAGTTTAAAGTTTAGAAAAGATAATGATATTGTGGTTGGCAATTCTACAGTATCTGACTATAAAAATATAAAAAATGAAATAGATGATCTTATTTTATGGAATAATGAAAATTATTATAAAATGTATCCCCTTGAGCAAGCATTTACTTTTTATTATAAGTTTGAAAGGATCCATCCTTTTCGCGATGGTAATGGAAGGACAGGCAGAATTTTAATGAATGAAATTCTAAAAACACATAAATATCATCCTATGATAATTTGGAATAAAAATAGGGAAGCGCATATGAATGCTTTTGAAAAAGCAATAGACGGCAAAAAAGATTCATATTTCAATTTTTTATCAGAACAATTTGAAAAAACTCATGAAATATATCTTGAAAAGATTCAGAAGGCCAACAATCTTGAAGAAATTATGAGTTTTTTCTTAAAGCCTTCTATTGGGGATTAATAGTTGTGCAAGTACAAAATTTAAAATTTTAAAAATAAACGTATGGCAAAAGATATAACTTATATTGCTCAAACAAATTTTAGAGGAGCAGATCAGAAATTTGGGATAAGGAGAATAGACCGTCGCCAACACATGTATGTGATTGGAAAAACTGGAACTGGTAAAACTCAATTTCTAAAAAATATGGCTTTGCAAGATGTAGAAAATGGCGAAGGCCTTGCAGTTATAGATCCTCACGGAGAATTTGTTGAAGAAATTTTGGAAAGCATTCCAAGACACAGAATGAAAGATGTGGTTTATTTTAATCCTGCAGATATGGAGCATCCCGTAAGTTTTAATATTATGGATGTGCAAGACCCAAGATATAAGCATTTGATTGCTTCTGGCTTGATTGGTATTTTTACTAAAATTTGGGCAAATGTATGGTCTGCTCGTATGGAATACATTTTGGCAAATAGTATTTTGGCTTTGTTAGATACGCCAGGTACTACTCTTTTGGGTATTCCAAGAATGTTGGTGGATAGAGACTATAGGCAAAAAATTATAAATAATTTGCAAGATCCAGTTGTAAAGTCTTTTTGGATTAATGAATATGAAGAATGGGAGTCAAGATACAGGAATGAAGCTATAGCTCCTGTACAGAACAAGGTAGGGCAGTTTTTAAATGTTTCTTTTGTCAGAAATATTGTGGGACAAGCCAAAAATACTATAGATATTGAAGGAATAATGAACACGGGGAAGATCTTGCTGGTCAATGTCTCAAAGGGGAGAATTGGAGAAGATAACTCAGCAATTTTGGGAGCAATGATTATAACAAAGATACAATTGTCTGCTATGGAGCGCGTAAGAATTCCTGAATCAGATAGAAGAGATTTTTATTTGTATGTTGATGAGTTCCAGAATTTTGCGACTGATTCATTCCGCAATATTTTGTCTGAGGCTAGAAAGTATAGATTAAATTTGATTATGGCACATCAATATATTGGGCAGTTAGTTACAGATAAAAATACTGCTGTAAGAGATGCTGTTTTTGGAAACGTAGGTACAGAAATTTCTTTTAGAGTAGGAGCTGAGGATGCAGAATTTTTGGAAAAGGAATTTACTCCAGAATTTTTGCAAGATGATTTTGTGCGTTTAGCAAATCGAGATACATATATAAAACTTATGATAGGTGGCATTACTTCTCGGCCATTTTCTGCCAAGACTATTACTATAGCTCCTATTCCTAAAGATGATAAAAAGCGTATTGAGTTAATTAATCTTACGCGAGAAAAATATGCTCGCAGTAAACAAGCAGTTGAAGATGAAATTAATCGTTGGGCTGCTAATTTGGATGTTTCTAGTAAAGGTGCCGTGCCTGTGCAGTGGCAAAATAATCAAAAACAACCGCAGGGCCACAAACAACAAGATGGTACAATGCTTTATGATGCGGTATGTTCTAATTGCGGTAAAAAAACAAAAGTTATTTTTGAGCCAACTTCTGGCAAACCTGTTTATTGTAAAACTTGTTTTAAAAATAAGAAACCCGACAAAAGCCCAGCAGGACATTCTGACGGGCCCGCCACAATTCTGCCAAAGGCGGATTTGGGTGGGGATGAGAAAGATAGTGCTTTAGCAAGCTTGGGAATAGAGTTTGGGTCGTCAAAAATAATAAAAAATCCAGAGCAAAATAAACCCCAACATCAAGTACAACAAAAATCTCAACAAATACAAAGTCAAGTAAAACCTCAAGTAAAACCTCAGGTTGTAGAGCCAGTAAAAATAGAAAATGTTGAATTTAAAAATACTCATCATCAAAAAGATACTCAGCGTCAAAATCAACCTTATCAAAATCAACCTCAAAAAAGAGAAATAAATTTGGCAGAATTAAGAAAAGCACTTGCAGAATCTTTGGAAAAAGAAGAGAAGGAAAAACAAGAAAAAACAGAAATTAATAAAGTAGAAAGTTTGCCTCTTGTTGTTACTGCACCTGAAGAGAATAAGCTTGAACTGCAAGAATCCAAGCCTTTAGAAAAACTCGCGCCTGTCATTCCCGCGCCTGCCTCGCAGAAGCCAGCAGACGTAGGCGGGAATGCGGGAATCCAGAGCGCTGGCACGGATAAAGTAAGGTTAGATCCAAAAGAAGAATTGCGAAAAAGAATTGCTCAAGAAAAGATGGCAGATGAGATGCAAAAAAAAATGGGCATAGACTTTAGCAATGAACCAGTAAAAGGTGAAATAAAACCCGGTCAAACAATAAAGTTTTAAGGTATGGAACAAGAAATTCGTAATTGTCAGAACTGTAAGTCGAGCTTCACTATCGAGCCCGATGATTTTGCATTTTATGAAAAAATGAAAGTTCCTGCGCCAACCTTTTGCCCTGAGTGTAGAACAGTAAGACGTTTTATATTTTTTAACCAAAATAATTTATATAAAAAAATCGAAGCTAAAGATGGTAAAAAAATATTTTCTGGTTATCCTGAGGATGCTAATATAAAAATTTATGATCATGATTATTGGTGGTCTGATAACTGGGATCCGATGATTTTTGGTAAGGATGTAGATTTTTCAAAACCATTTTTGGAACAATTAAAGGATTTTAATTTTTCTATACCATGGCCAAGTCGTTCTGTGCGTGGATTAGTAAATAGCGATTATTGCAATAATGCTTCATATTTAAAAAATTGCTATCTTTGTTTCAATTGTAGTGATGAAGAAAATTGTCAATATTGCGTTGGTTCAAATTATACAAAAGATTCGATAGATTGTTATTTTTCTATAGTAGAGCTTTGTTATGAAGCTTTTGAATGTAAAAATCTCTTTCAATGTTTTTATTGCACAGATACAAAAGATGGCAGAAATCTTTTGTTTTGCGATGATTGTATAAATTGCAATGATTGTTTTGGATGTTTTAATTTGCGAAGTAAGCAGTATTGTATATGGAATGAGCAGTATACAAAAGAAGAATATTTCAATGAATTGCAAAAAATAAGTACAGGCTCATATGTGGAGCTAGAAAATATCAAAAAAAAGTTTTATGAATTCAAACTCAAATCACCGACAAAGTATATGCATGGAAATCACAATAAAAATGTTACTGGAGAATATGTTTATCGTTCAAAAAGTGCTTTTAATTGTTTTGAAGTCGTGGGATGTGAAAATGTGCGTTATTGTCAGCAATTAGCAGATACTGCAAAAGACTGTTATGATTTTACTAATTGGAGTCAAAATTCAGAACTAGTTTATGAAGCTATAAGTTGTGGCGACAATTGTCAAAATATAAAATTTTGTTTTGATTGTTGGCCTGCAATGCAAGATTCAGAATATTGTTTGAGTTGTCACTCATGTTCTAATTGTTTTGGTTGTATGGGGTTACGTAGTAAAAAATATTGCATCTTAAATAAACAATATACTAAAGAAGAATATGAGGCACTTGTTCCTAAAATAAAAAAACATATGCTAGATATGCCGTATGTTGATAAGAACGGTTTACTCTATAAATACGGCGAATTTTTTCCTACAGAATTTTCTCCACTTGCATATAATGAAACAATAGCCATAGAATATTTTCCAAAATCAAAAGTAGAAGTTATGAATAGCGGTTATCTTTGGCGTGATAAAAATCAAACAGAATATAAGATAACCATAAAAGCTTCTGACTTACCCGATGATATAAAAAATGTTTCTGAGGATATTTTAAATGAAGTTATTCAATGTGATAATTGTAAAAATGCTTATAAGATAATTAAAGCTGAGCTTGATTTTTATAAAAGATTTTCAATCCCACTTCCACGAAAATGTTTTTGGTGTCGTCATATGGAGCGTAGAAGAAAAGCAAACCCTTTAAAGCTTTGGCACAGAAAGTGTATGAAGCAAGGATGTGCTAATGAATTTGAGACAAGTTATGCTCCAGATAGGCCAGAGATTGTGTATTGTGAAAGCTGTTACAATAATGAAGTTGCGTAAATAGAAAAAGTTCCTAATGCGCTAGAATATAGGAGCTTTTTGTGATAATATAAAAAAATAATTATCTAAATTAAATAATTAAAAATTTGTAAGAGTTTAATGTTTTGGGGATAGTAAGTGACTAAACCCTAAACCCTATACCCTAGACCTTAATAAAATGGCAGAAATTAAAAACAATAGAATCCGTAGATTTAAATTAGCACCACCGCCACCAGAGCTTCCTATTTATGGGCAGGTCAATCCCGAAGATTGCTCGTTTATTGGTAAAACCAATTACGAGGCAGCTTTGCAAGAGCAAAAATATATTTTTGGCGTAAAGCGTGTGGACAGGCGTAGGCACATGTATATTGTTGGGAAATCCGGAGTAGGTAAGTCCAAGCTCTTGGAACTTTTTGTTAGGCAAGATATTGGTTACGGACATGGTATTTGTTTTATTGATCCACATGGAGATGTGATAGAGGAAATTTTACACTTTATTCCAGAAAACAGAATCAAAGACGTGGTGCTTATTGATCCATCTGATTCTAAATATCCTATTTCTTTTAATCCCTTGGCAAATATTGATGTTAATTTTAAACACCAATTAACTCAAGGGTTAATTGAAGTTTTAGAAAAGCAATTTGGTGCTAACTGGACACCAAGACTTGAGCACGTATTTCGTTTTACATGTTTAGCACTTTTAGATTATCCGCACGGCACTATGCGTGGAATGATTTCAATGCTTACAGACAGAAATTATCGTCAGCTGGTGGTGGAATATATTCAAGATGATATGGTAAAAAGATTTTGGGCTATTGAGTTTGCTGATTGGTCAGAAAAATATGATACCGAGGCTATTATCCCACTTGTAAATAAACTTGCTCAGTTTTTGTCAGATCCAATGCTTCGTGGAATTTTCGGCCAGGAAGAAAATAAGATTGATTTGGAAAAAATGATGAATGAAAAGAAAATTATTTTAATTAACTTGTCCAAAGGTAAGCTTGGCGAAGAAAACTCTAGCTTTTTTGGTTCAATGTTTATTACTAAGTTGAAACAAGCTGGTATGGCTCGCCAATCTATACCAGAGAAAGATAGAACAGATTATTATTTGTATGTTGATGAGTTTCATAACTTAATGACTGAAACTTTTGAAAATATTTTGTCTGAAGCTAGAAAGTATGGAATGTGTCTTACTGTGGCTCACCAGTACATGGGTCAGCTTTTACCCAAAGTTCAGCAAGCAGTTTTAGGTAATACGGGAACTATTATTGTATTTCGCGTGGGTGGTGAAGATGCAGTTAAGCTGGAGCCAGAAATGGCGCCAGTGTTTGGAGCCAAAGATATGGTAAATTTGGGAGTGCAAAATTTTTATATAAAAGAAACTATTGATGGGGAAGCTTATGATCCTTTTTCTGCTCAAACTCTTAAAGTTATGCCACCAGCACATGAGTCTTTTAGAGAAGAAATTATTGCTATGTCGCGTGAAAAATATGCTGTTTCTGCAGAAGCTGCACAAGAACTTATGCAAAAAGAAGAGTCTAAAATTATGCGAAGTTCGCACGAAAAATCCATTATTGAAGGCAAAGGGAAGGGGCCAACTTCTTCCGAAGATTCCAGCGCGGTAAATGAAGAAAAACCCGTCTCCACACAAAGTTCTGTCGAGTCGAAACCAGAAGAACCATTAATTTAACGTAGTGTCATTGCGAGCCACGAGTTTGTCGAGGGGCGTGGCAATCCAGTGGTAGTTATTTTTAGTACATAACAATTTAAAAACTATTCCAAAAAAACTTGGAATAGCATGTCTGTATGCCCATAAAATATAAAAAAATAATTTAAAGAATTTAAAGACGCGCTCGCGTCTTTTTTGTGTTATATTTGCTTGACATAATTATAATTTACGTGTAAAGTTATGCTTAGTTCTTAATTTCTGAAATATTCAACACGAGGAGCAAATCGTGAAGGACTTTTGCGTTATGATTACGGGCTTGAGTTCTGTGGTTTTTGGTTTTTTGTACGCTCGACGGATTTGGCAGCGTAAGGCCGTGGCTACTTTTTCGATGTGGCTTATTTTTCTTGTTGCGTGCTTGGTGAGCCTCGGTGCTTACCTTATGGCCGAAAACAAGGATTGGAAGTCTGGCATTTTGAATGTCGTAGATGTTTTTTACGTTTCCGGCGTTCTATTTGCCATAATCATGCGCGCTGAACAAAAAGCGCGCTTTGAGGCATTTGAGAAGTGGTACCTGATTGCCGCAGGCCTGATCGTTGTGCTTGGGATGATCGTTAGAAGTGCGTGGTGCACGCATTTGTTGACGCAGGTCCTTATGAGCGTAGCATACATTCCTATGTACCACCGAATGTACGTAGAGAAGAAAAAGATCGATTCGTACTTTGCGTATCTGTCACAGATCTTTACCTCTGCGGTAGCGTTGTACCCTGCTTTGTACGACGGTAACGCGTTGTCGGCAACTTATGCCTGCCGATCGTTGTTCTTCGGCATCCTGACAACCTCGATCATGCTCTATTACCAATACAAGGTTCGTAGGGCAACCCTCGCTTCGCAGTGAGGGTTTTTTTTGTTTGGTCTTTTAATTGTTAAGACTTTTTGGTAGTATTAAACTATAAAATTAAATAAAATATTATGGAAACACAAAATAAAGTTTGTGAAAAGTGTAAAAATGATTTTGCTATTTTGGCAGATGATATTCCATTTTACGAGAAAATGGATTTACCAATGCCCACAATGTGCCCAGAATGTAGGTTTAAATATCTTTTGGCTTTTTGGGTAAATGGAAGATTTAGAATTACAAAATCTGCATTAAGTGGTAAAACAATTATTACAGTTATTCCCGAGTCGGCCCCTTTTCCTATTTATGAACGAGCTGAATTTGTGTCTGATGCATGGGATCCTCTTACTTATGGTAAAGACTATGATGCTTCGCGCCCATTTATGGACCAGCTTGTTGAATTACAATCAAAAGTACCTCATCCACACAATGTGGGAAACAAAAATATAAATTGCGATTGGACAGATGATGTGTGGGAGTCAAAGGATGTTTACCTTACAAGATCAGCTGCCTGGCTTGATACAATAAGTTATAGTTATCGCGTTGTTAGTTGTAAGAATTCTTTGGATCTTGCTATGTGTTGGGATTTGGATCGTTCCTATGATTGTTTATATTGTTTTAAAAGTTATAATTTAAAATATTCTTTTAATTCTCGCGATTGTATGGATAGTTTATTTTTGTATGATTGCAGAAACTGCCAGAACTGTTTTATGTGTTGGAATTTAAGAAATCAAAAATATTGTATTTTAAACCAGCAATATTCTAAAGAAGAATATGAAAATAAGTTAGAAGAATACAATTTAAATTCACGAGAAGCTATTGAGGAATTTAAAGAAGAATTTTTGAATCACATTAAACAAGATGCAGTGCATCGTTTGAGTTATAATATTCAAAGCAATAATTCGGAAGGGAATATTCTGACTAATGTAAAAAATTGTTATAAGTGTTATTTTATTGAAGAGGCAGAGAATTGTAGATATTGTTTTCGTGGAATGGGAAAGGATTGCATTGATTCTGTTGGAATTTTCAAGGCTGAGAAATGTGCAATTACCTCTTCTGATCAAGCTAGCGGTTATGGTAATATTTGCACTCTTTATACTACTTCATGTAGATATTCTGCTTATTTAGATAATTGCGAGGAATGTGAATATTGTTTTGGTTGTGTGGGTTTGCGCAAGAAAAAATATTGTATTTTAAATAAACAATATACCAAAGAAGAATATGAAAGTTTACTGGAAAGGATTAAAATAGATATGAAGAATAGGGGAGAATGGGGTAAGTTTTGGCCTTTATCTTCAGCTTATTGTGGATACAATTTATCTTTAGCTAATATGATGTTTCTTATGACAAAAGAAAAGGCGATTAGCTTTGGATTTAAATGGGACGAGTCGGCCGAGCCACATTATGAAAATATTATTTCAGCTAATGATTTGCCAGACAGCATTGACCAAGTGCAGGATGAAATTACAAAGCAACGTATTTTGTGCCCTGAAACAAAATTGAGTTATAATATAACTAAAGATGAATTAGCGTTTTATCGTGAACATGGGATACCATTGCCGGGCAGGCATTTTGATTGGCGTATGCTTGAACGCTTTAAACCATTTTCTATGATGGTGACTTTGCAAAAAGGAAATTGTTGTTTTTGTAATAAAGATATTGAACATTATTACAACCCAGAATTAGGATTTGCCAAAATCGCGTGCTTGGAATGTTATCAACAAAACGTAGCATAAAAAAGATAAAATAATCATGTTAACCATGGTTAACATAAAAATTTATGGAAAGCCAAACAAAAAATTGTCAAAACTGCAAAAAGGACTTTGTAATTGATTCAGAGGATTTTGATTTTTATGAAAAAATGTCCGCCCTAGGCGGATCCGCCTTGGGCGGAAAAGTACCTGCTCCCACCTGGTGCCCAGAGTGCAGGGCTATGAGGAGATTTGCTGCTAGAGATTTTCGTGTAATGTATAAAAGAAAATGTGATTGGAGTGGAGAAAATATTTTTTCTATATTCTCAAAAAATTCTCCTTACAAAGTTTATGAAAGAGATATATGGTGGTCGGACAAATGGGACGCAGTAGAATATGGACAAGGATATGACTTTACAAAAACATTTTTTGAACAGCTCAAAGAATTAACTTTTAAGGTTCCTCAGCCCGGTCAGACAGCTTGGAATCTTGTAAATAGTGATTATTGTGCTGGTTCGAATAATTTAAAAAATTGTTATTTAGTATTTGTATCAACAAATAATGAATATTGCATGTATAGTTCATGGATCAACAAATCTAGAAATTCTATAGACGTTACTAGGGCAGAATCATCTGAGGGGTGCTATGAGTCATTTGGACTTATTAAAGTAAGCAAAGCATTTTTCTCGTCAGATTGCGAGGATTGTGTTGATGTTTGGTTTTCGAAAAATATGCAAGGATGCATGAATTGCGTAGGTTGTGTTAATTTGCGTAATAAGCAATATCATATTTTTAATCAATCCTATACTAAAGAAGAATATCAAAAAAAATTTCTAGAGTTTGATTTTGCTTCTTTTAAAAATTTGGAAAATTTTTCTACAAAGGCAGAAGAGTTTCTTTCTAAAAGCATTGTTCGCTGTGTGCAAGGTAAGCACAATTTTAATGTTTCAGGTGAATATATAAATAATTCTAAAAATGTTCGTAGTTCATACTACGTACAGAATGGGGAAGATTGCAAATATGTTCAACACTTGATGACGCCTTCAAGTAAGGACTGCATGGATTTTTCACTTTGGGGGCAAAATGCAGAACTTATATATGAAACATCAAGTTCAGGAGAAGATTCGTCAAGGGTTAAATTTAGTTACAGAACATATCGTAATGCTCGTGATTGCACTTATTGCATGCAATGTTCTGGTTCTTCAAATTTGTTTGGATGTGTAGGCCTTCAAAAAAAGCAGTATTGCATTTTAAATAAGCAATATACTAAAGAAGAATACGAAGCCCTTGTTCCAAAAATTATCGAGCATATGAATGAAATGCCATATATAGATAAAAAGCAAAGAATTTTTAAATACGGAGAGTTTTTTCCTGCAGAAATTTTATTTTTCCCTTACAATGACACCCTTGCTTTTAGTTATTTTCCAATGACAAAAGATGAGGCTCTTACCGAGGGTTATGTGTGGGAAGATCCAGAAGAAAAAAACTACAAGGTAACTTTAGAAACAGAAAAAATTCCAGATCATATTAAAGACTTGAAAAATGAAATTTTAAATGAGTTAATCGAATGTGCGCATAAAGGTCAATGTTCTTGTAGGTGTACAACGGCATTTAAAATCACAAAACAAGAACTTGATTTTTATAGAGCTAATAATATTCCGATGCCCAGATTGTGTCACAATTGTAGACATGTAAGACGCACTAAAAATCAAAGATCTATGAAATTATGGAACAGAAAATGTGCTAAATGCCAAAGTGATATTGAAACATCTTATGCTCCAGAGAGACCTGAAATAGTTTATTGCGAAAGTTGTTACAATAACGAAGTAGCATAATTTAGGTTGCCCTAGGGCAACCTAGAGCTATTCTAAAAATTCTTAGAATAACAAATATTAAAATATCATCTTAACATATGTTAGGATAAAAATTTATGGAAAAGAAAAATAATTTTTTAAATAATGAAATTGATTTAATTCCTCAAGATCAACCGGAACCTAGCATAGAGCAGTCAAATGAGCTAATAAAAGCTCAAGATTCAAGTGTTTTGAAAAACACTCCAGAAAGCGTAAATCAATTTGTTGGTAAGTTTGCTATAGCAATATCAGGTGAATCGTTAGAAGAATTATCAAATATTCCAGAAGAAAGAAGAAATCAAGAGATTATGTTTAAAATTAGGGAACTTTTTTTACAGTCTGAATCGGGGAAAAAGTATGCATGGATTCCGCAAGCTCTTGAATGTGGTTTGCGATCATTAAACCTTGGAACTGTGCGTGCTATTGAAATTGATCCAAATGAAGGCATTGTAAATATTATAACAACTGGAGGACTAATCCAAGAAACTTTAGAAAAAATTTCTGATTATTCTATTGAATTGCTTTTAGATGAGGTAGAGAAGAGTAAAGAATTGCCAGTTTTTAATTATTCAGAAGAAATGCAGGAAGCTTTAGGAAAGCTTGAGTCAAGTGCTAGATATAGGTGGGAACTTATTGCAAGAGCTGGCTATCATGAATCCTTGGGAAATAATAAAACCAAAAGAGGTCAGTTTAATGTGAGGCCCGTGGTAAGTGATATGCTAACTTTATCGCGAGAAGGATTGGGTGTATTTTCTGATAATGTAAGGGATTTTGCTTTGGCTAAATTAACATACGAGGAAGTTCCTGTTACACCTTATGAGGCCAAAGTTCTTTGGCAAGCAGACAGAATTTTTAGTCCAGAGCAATCAAGTGTTCTTTTAAAGGAATTTTATGGCTTGATATTTGATCTAACTCATGAGCTTGAAAATATTACAAAAAAACAAAGTAAAATTGATAAATTTATTGATAGGATATCTGGAATTTTTGGAAGGGAAAGCGCACTGGCCATAAAAAGTGAAATTGATGCCATAATTGACGATTATTTTACGCATCAGCACAATTGCATGGGAATAAAAGGTGAGCTAAAAGATGAGGTGTATAAAGCAAAAGGAACTTTCTCAGAAGAAAATTCTTTTGAACTTGTTTCTTTACCGCAAGATTTGGGTGACAAATTTAAAAAAGCTGTTGAATATTATGCAAATTTGTTTGCAAAACTCAATGACTTAGTAGAAAATAAAAAATCAGTTTTATTAGAATTGCTTAAAGACGCAAGCCATGACGGACAAAAACAATCTGAATTGGGAGCTAAGTTGTTGCAAAGGGCAATAAATAGATTAGAACTACATGTGCCTGAAAATTCTCAATTAAAGTTAATTGACTAAATTTTTAGAATAGCTAGCGTAAAAAATAAATGATTAAATTATCATCCTAATATATGTTAAGATAAAAATTTATGGAAAGCCAAATAAAAACACATTCGACAAGCTTAGTGCAAGCTTGTCAGAACTGCAAAAAAAACTTCACAATTGAGCCCGAGGATTTTGATTTTTATGAAAAAATGTCCGCCCTAGGCGGATCCGCCTTGGGCGGAAAAGTACCTGCTCCCACCTGGTGCCCAGAGTGCAGGATGATAAGGCGTATGTTGTGGAGGAATGAATCTGTGTGGTATCGTCGTAAGTGTGATGCAACAGGCAAAAGTATTCTTTCAACGTTTGTACCAAATGGCCATTATAAAGTTTATGATCAATCATATTGGAGGAGCGATGCTTGGGATCCACTTTCGTATGGACGTGATTATAATTTTTCGAAATCATTTTTTCAACAATTTAATGATTTACTAATTGATATTCCTCATCCAAATCTTATTCAGAAAAATGTTATAAATAGTGAGTACTCAAACATAGGAGTTAATTTAAAAAATTGTTATTTTATAGCTGGTGCTGATGGGGCAGAAGATAGCGCGTATTTATTTTCTCCAAACCTTAGAAGCAAGGATTGTTTTGATATTTATTCTGTTACAGATAATGAAAAATGTTATGACTCAGTTGGTATTGAAAAATCGCAGGGACTTAGATTTTGTCAGGACTGTATAGTTTGTAACAATTCATATCTTTTGTATGATTGCCGAAATTGCACGGATTGTTTTGGATGTGTTGGCTTGCGCAATAAATCAAATTATATTTTTAACAAGTCATACTCGCGCGAAAATTACCTTGTAGAGTTAGAAAAAATAGCTCCATGGACCCATTTTGGTCTCGTGCGTGCCAAAGAGCAATTTGATAAATTAAAACTTAATTTTCCACACAAGTTTGCAACTATCGTTAAGTCTGAAAATGTGACTGGTGATGAAATTATTAACGCACGGAATTGTATTCATTGCTTTAATGTTAAATATGATGCTCAGAATTGTAAATATTGTTTTCGTGCCTTTAATGCCAAGGATGGACAAGATGCTACTGCTGTATGGAACGGGGTTGAAATGTTTTATGAAGTTATGAGTGTTTATGCGCAGAGAGTTGTTGGATCAGCTTTAATTTGGGGTGGGTTTGATATTCAATATTCATATAATTGTTTTGATTGTAATAATATTTTTGGTTGTGTTGGATTAAAAAATAAGTCATATTGTATTTTAAATAAACAATATGTTAAAGAAGAATATGAGGTTTTGTTGCCAAAAATAATCGAGCAAATGAAAAATGCGGGTGAGTACGGAGAATTTTTTCCACCAGAATTGTCACCTTTTGCTTATAATGAAACTTTGGCGCAAGATTATTTTCCAAAAACCAAAGAGCAGGTGCTAGGCATGGGAATGTGCTGGAGAGATTCTGAGAAAAAGAAATATAATGTTACAATGAAAAATGATCAAATTCCTAATGATATTCACGCTACGCCAGATTCAATTTTAAATGAAATTATTGAGTGCGTGCATGGTGGAAATTGTAGTGATCATTGTGCGACAGCATTTCGTGTCGTGCCGCAAGAATTGCAATTTTTGAGAAAAATGAATGTTCCACTGCCAAGATTATGTCCGTTGTGTCGACAAGGCGAGAGGGTGCGTCTTAAAAATCCAATGCATCTTTGGCATAGAAAGTGTATGAAGCAAGGATGCGCAAACGAATTTGAAACTAGCTACGCTCCAGAGAGACCTGAAATAGTTTATTGCGAAGCTTGCTACAATCAAGAAGTAGCATAAAATTAATTAATAGTAAATATATGAAAACATTAAGAGACTATAATTTTGAGAATAAAAAAGTTTTGGTGAGGTGTGATTTTAATGTTCCTCTTTCAGAAACAGGGGAGATTTTGGATGATTTTAGAATAAGAGAGGCTTTGCCTACAATTAAATATTTAATTGAAAATAATGCTAAAGTAATTTTGATGAGTCATTTAGGTGATCCTGATGGCAAAGTTGTGGATATTTTAAAGTTAGATAATGTTGCAAAAAAACTTTCTGAATTATTAAATTTGCCAGTTCAAAAAGTAGATGATTGTATCGGGCATGAAGTTGAAAAGCAAATTGAAAGTTTGAAAAGTGGGGAAGTGATATTACTTGAAAATTTGCGCTTTTATAAAGAAGAAACCCATTCGACAGGCTCAGGGCAAGCTAATCTAGATTTTGCGCGGGATTTAAGCTTATTATGCGACATCTATGTCAACGAAGCTTTTTCTGTTTGCCATAGGGCGCATGCATCTGTAGTTGGAATTACAGAATTTCTGCCATCGTGTGCTGGTTTTTTGTTGGAAAAAGAAATTATAAATTTAAATAAAGTTTTAGAAAATCCAGAACGACCAATGACTGTAATTGTGGGGGGTAAAAAAATCGAAACAAAATCAAAATTTATAAATAAAATTTCAGAGATTGCGGATTTTGTTTTGATAGGGGATTTAATAAAAAAAGAAATAATTGATAAAAGCATACAATTAGAAAGACCAGAAAAAATATTTTCTGCAACAGAGCATTTAGAAGACCTTGCGATTGAAGAAGAAACTATAAAAATGTTTAAAGATAAAATATTGCAATCAAAAACAGTTGTTTGGAATGGACCATTAAGCTACACAGAAGATGCAAGATATGCACAAGGTACTTTAGAAATTGCCAAGGCAATAGTTGAAAGTAAGGCGTTTTCTGTTATTGGAGGAGGTGAGACTGTGGAGTTTATTAAAAGCCAAGGTATGATGAATCAATTCTCGCATGTAAGCACTGGCGGAGGGGCTATGATAGCATATTTATCTGGTGAAAAGTTGCCGGGCATAGAGGCATTAGAGGGGCAAAAATAAATTTTGTAGATTGGCGTATAATAATTGAAAGGTCGTTAATAAACACTAAGCTTTCAATTTGAGTATATTTTGAATTTAAAATTGATTCATTAAAACATTGATTTCAAATTTAAAATTTCAAATTTAAAATTATTATTATGCCAGGATGCCCATGTTAAAAATATTATTAAATTTTTGATGTTTTCATGAAAACCAAGAAGTGCTTGGTTTTTTTGATTGTTTCTGATATAATTATGTTATGGAACAAGAAATTTTAGAAAAATTTACAGAGCTTGAGGCAAAGCTAGAAAATATTTTTATTTCTGTAGAAAAAACTAGAAAGTATTTTCTATGGACTTTAATTATCACAATTGCCATGATTGTTTTGCCATTTTTTGGTTTACTGTTTGTAATTCCTCAATTTTTGAGTATTTACACCAGTGGCCTTGGAATATAGATATAGTATTGCTTTTTTATATGCTTTGTGGTAATATTAACATACTTGAGCAAATAGGGACGGGGTCGGGTTTCTAATCAAGGGAATTTAATTTTTAAAAATAAAATGACAGGAACAATCAAAACACTCACAGAGAAAGGATTTGGTTTTATCGCCAGAGAAGGCGAAGCAAAAGACCTTTTCTTCCACTCTAATGATTTATCAGGAGTAAGTTTCACTGAACTTAAAGTTGGCGATACCGTTAACTTTGATGTAGTTGAAACAGAAAAAGGATTGAGCGCAAAAAACGTTTCAAGAGCCTAATTCTAAAACAGAAAGCGTCACAATAAAATGTGGCGTTTTTTGTTGCATTAAATTAATAGTAATTCTTGTTTATTAATATAAAAGTGGTAAAATGTATAAATATGCAAGATATAAAAGCGGGTGATTAGCTCAGCTGGTTAGAGCGTTGCATTCACATTGCAAAGGTCGCTGGTTCGTCAGGTCATGCGACCTGACGCCCAGTCGTATGACTGGGCGAATCCTGCAAAAACATAAGTAAAGGGTGTGTAGCTCAGCTGGTTAGAGCGCACCGTTCACATCGGTGAGGTCTGTGGTTCGAATCCGCACACGCCCACAAAAAATTTTGAAAAATATGTTTTACGTATATTTTTTATTTTTGAATAACAACGACATATACAAAGGATTTACAACTGATCTGCAGAGGAGAGTTGGTGAGCATAAATCTGGAAAAGTTCTATCGACAAAAAATAAAAATCCTAGGTTAATTTGTTATGAGGCTTATTTGTTAAAATCAGATGCGGAAAGAAGGGAAAATTTCTTGAAAACAACCGAAGGAAGAAGATTGCTAAAAATGCAACTTAGGGATGTTATAAATAAATTTTTAATGGGTTCGTCAGGTCATGCGACCTGACGCCCAGTCGTATGACTGGGCGAGTCCAGCATTACCCACAAAAAAATGATTAAAATAGAAACTAAGTTTAAGAAAATATTTTGGACACAACATTCGGAAATTAAGCTGAAGCAATACGGACTTTCTAAAGCAAAAATTTCAAGCTTAATCCATAAACCAGAAAGGGTTGAGGATGGGATTGTGCTAGGGACTACAGTCATGATGAAAACAAATAAAGTTTTTAACAATAGTTCATTTAAGAAAAATTTGAGACTAGATTTACAAGTAAAGACAAGTCCTGAGAAATTCACTTTTGCAAATCGCAATATAAAAAAAGCTCCGGGTGAGGTTTGGGTAATGTACAAAGATGTAACCCTTCGACATGGCTCAGGGCAAGAGATTCGCAAAATAATAAGTTGCTGGAGATACCCGGGAGTCACAAAGCCAACCGGGCGACCCCTGGCGCAGGCATCACTCACACCACTGGGCCCGCAGTGTTAGGCAATAACGTCGTCACGTTCGCGGCCG
>CAINMG010000158.1 GCA_903850725.1 Candidatus Staskawiczbacteria bacterium | reverse complement strand
TTTGTTCCAAAAATTCCAATGTCGATTGGACAGAACCATTATGAGTATTTTTCAAAATTAAATTTTGTCTATATTTTTTAAAAAGAGGCATTATAAATTCAGCTCCCCAAGAAGGAGAAAATGTCATCACCCCATCAAAATCAATTTCAATTTTTTCGCCATCTTTTACATTTTGCAGTATTGGCTGTATTGCTAAATATGCCTCCTTACCAGTTTGCCTTGAGATTAAAGTTGTTCCAATTTTTTTTAATTCAATTACCATTTTATTAAAACCAAACATCCGTGAAAATTATCTTTGGCTTGTGATATTTTCAAATCAGAACTATTGGCACTTAAATTTAATATTGCGTTTCCTGTTTGGAAAAATAAATTTATATTATTTTTTAAAATAATAAACTTTACATATTTTAAACCATTCCCCCTTTCTTCGGGAGCCCTACCAGAAATAATTTCTGTAAAAGCAACATTCAGTGCTTGCATATCATTTTCAATTTCAGGCTTTACTCTTTTTAAAGTTTTAAAAATTCCTAATCCCCTATCTGCCAAAACAATTTGCTTTTTATTTAAATCAAAAGCAAAAAATATTCCAGGAACATCGGGCCACTGCGCTAAATTATGATCAAAAGAATTGTTACCAATTTCACCTGCAATTGAAACAACTCGTGAAGCAAAATCTTCAGTCATTTTATTCGCAATCATCATATTTTCTATTTTCGCGAGCCTTGCTTGAAATATAGCACTGTTTTGGCAATACAAATTTTCTGGCAAATCACTTTCTTTTAAAACCCAGTCTTTAGCAATTTTAAATAAATCACTTAAAAAAATATCAATGTCTGCTTTTCTATAATATCTGTTACCACCTTCTTTTTTTCTAAACGAAACCATACGACCACTTTCATCCCAGCGCCTTAAGGTCATAATTGAAACGCCCAACATTTCTGCTGTTTCTCCAATAGTTAATAATTTTTCATTTTCTTCTGTCATATTTACATTATATCGCTACATTAATTATAGCATAATTAGTAAATCTATACAATATCTAAGCAAATCTATACATTTACGCCACTTCTTGATTGTAACAACTCTCACAATACACAATCTCTGGCCTATCTGGTGCATAAGAAGTCTCAAACTCATTTAAGCATCCTGGCTTCATACACTTTCTATGCCATAATTTTATTCAAATTTGAGTTCTACACTAATTTTTTCTTTATTTGTGGGAACTTTTTGGGTCCAAAATGGCCAAAATTTCACATCCAATCTTTCTACTTGATTTACCAATCTACTTGTAATTATATCCTTAACTTCTATTTTACTTTTTTGCATTAACAAAGTTACAAGATCATTTGTATCAATTGCTTGATAAACTTTACTAGAAAAATCTGAATTTAAAGTCATATTGCCATTGGCAACATTTACTAAATCAGTATTAAAATCCAATTTAAAACTTTTATCTAAAATAATTTTTCCAGAAGCCAATGTGATCAAATTATCTTTTGCAAACTTTTCTATATCTTGTCTTTTAAAAGCCAAGGCTTCTGCCTTGACCTTGACCTGATAACTAAAATTATCCACAGTAGCACCAACTTTTACAGGAGAAAATGTTTCCGTTACATTACTTGAAATTGCATTATCAAACAAAACATAATCTGATGAAATTTTCTCTCGCAATGATAATTCTGCTTGAGATAAAACTTTTTTGCTAAGCTCGCTCTTGGCATTATTTAAATCAGCTTGAGTCACTTGTTTTACATCAGAAGCAAATCCCCCAGCCATCGAACCAGTAGACTCTGCATAAATACTATAATAATAGTTTGTACCAACTAATTTTGGGATAGAAAATTTTGAAGATTCAATATTATAATCTTTACCAGCTTCTTCGGCTGTAACTTTTACGCTAATAGACCCAGGGGTTAATTTGCCACTTTTCAATGTTCCCGCAGGGATAGTCACCGAAGCAGATGTTACAAAATACTTCCCTGAGTCAGATAAAAAGTGTGTGCCAGTTTTTAAAGTAAATGCAGACACAGGATTTAATTTGTTGTAAATTTTGATAGTTCCAGAAGCTTTACCGCTATTTTGAGTATTTCCTGTTGCAGGAAAATCTTGCCATAAATCTTTTTCTACTTGGAAAACCTCTACTGGGATTTTTTTATTTACCAAATCAATAGTAGTTACAGATTTATCAGTTGTAATTTTTGAATTAGCACTTAACAATTCTGTTTTAGGCCAAATAGCGACTTCGGCTTTTTGTAAACTAAAATATAAATATCCCACAAGCATGACCACAAATACCCCACAAGAAATCAGCAATGCTTTTTTAAATGAAAAATCAAACTTCTTTCTTGTTTTTATAGGCATTGCAGGCAACTTTTCTGGTTCTTTATTTTCTGATTTATTGTACGCAAAATCTTGAGATGGTACTGGCGACAACTCGGTTACGATTTCTGGCTTAATATTTTCTGTAACTACATTAGAAGCAAAAACTGCCTTTGTTTTGATTACCGGATCTTTTACAACCTTAATTGCCAAAACTCCAGAATTTTTTTCTGGCTTGGCAATCAATTTTGGCTCCTCCTTTGGAGGCATAATATCGTAAATTTTCTTTGCCATCACTTAATTAGCGAGCCAAATAAATTTTTTCGAGGAGAGGGTGCCCCGTAGAGAGGCTCTCCCCGCAGAAAAAATTTGATTTGGCGAGCGTCTATTCTAATATTGCCTTGATTCTTCTGACTCCTGCAGAAGAGGATTCTTCTTTAATTATTTTAAATTTGCCCATAGTTCCTGTATGCTCTACATGAGGACCTCCACAAATTTCTTTACTGATATTTTGCTCACCTTCTCCTATAAAATAAACCTTTACTCTTTCTCCATATTTATGTTCAAAAACCCCAGTAGCATTTATTTCTTTTGCCTGGTCCAAATTCATTTCTTTACAAATTACAGGCAAATCTTTTCCTATAGCAGAATTTACAAAATCCTCAACTTGCTTTATTTGTTCAGCTGTCATTTTTTCTTTCCAAGCAAAATCAAATCTTACTCTTTCTGAAGTAATATTGCTTCCTTTTTGCGAAACACTATCTCCCAAAAATTTACGCAATCCAGCTAACATCAAATGAGCTGTTGTGTGAAGTTTAGTTGTAGCCTCACTACTGTCTGCAAGGCCACCTTTAAAAGTCCCAGCACTTGCTGTCCTTGAAAGCTCTTGATGTATTTGAGACTCTTTACTAAATTCCTCTAAATCAATTTTAAGCCCCTTTTCTCTAGACAATTCTTCAGTCATCTCAATTGGAAAACCATAAGTTTGATAAAGCAAAAATGCATCTTTACCCGTAATAACATCTTTACAATCTAAACACTCAAACTGTTTTAATCCAGCATCTAGACTTTTTGCAAATTTCTCCTCTTCAGCATCTAAATTTTTTATTATAAATTCTAAATTTTCTGTTATTTCAGGATAAACATTTTTATAATCCTCTGCTACAATTTTAGCAATTTCTTTGGTCCATAAATTTTGTGTGATTCCTAATTGCCTACCAAATCTTATAGCCCTTCTAATTAATCTACGCACAATATAACCTTGCCCCAAATTACTTGGACTAATTCCCCTACTATCTCCCATAATAAAAGTGGCAGCTTTTATGTGATCAGCAACCACCTCAAATGGCTTGGAATTTTCCAAATATTTTTTTCCCGACAATTCTTCAATTTTGAAAATTATATTTGAAAACAAATCTGTCAAAAAAATATTATCTGTGCCCTCAGAAGCCATCACTATTCTTTCAAAACCTCCACCAAAATCCACGTTTTGCTGAGCCAATTTTTCAAAACCATTCAAAGTTTTCTTGTACTCCATAAAAACATTATTTCCTATTTCCACAAATCTTCCACAATCGCAATTTACGTGACATTTTTCATTTTTCCAAAGAGAGTTTTCGTGTTTTTTTAATTCAGCCCCAGTATCATAAAAAATTTCGCTGTCTGGTCCGCCAGGTTCTCCTACCGGCATATTTTGAGGAATGCCAGAACGAGACCACCAATTTTTCTTTACATCATAGCAAAAAATTCTTTCACCTTCTTTAGCATCGATCCCATATTTTGCAAAAATTTCTTTTAATATTTGTATAGATGTTTCATCTTTAGGTATGCCAATAGACTTGTCTCCATCAAAAACTGTAGCATACAATCTTTCAGCAGGAATTTTTACTTGCTCTACCAAGAATTCATAAATCCAGTTTAACTGTTCTTTCTTAAAATAATCGCCCAAAGACCAGTTTCCCAACATTTCAAACATTGTTGTGTGCCTTTTATCTCCCACTTCTTCAATGTCTAAAACCCTAAAAGACTTTTGCGAATCAGCTATTCTTTTGCCAAGCGGATGTTTTTCACCAAGTAAATAAGGCACCATAGGTTGCATACCAGAGCCTGTAAACAAAGTGGTGGAATCATTTTCCGGAATCAAAGAAGCACTGGGAATTATTGAATGCCCTTTTTGTTTAAAAAATTCTAAATATTTCTGTCTTAATTCTGATGACTGCATATTTAATTATTTTATAACAAATTTTTAAGTAATGCAAATTAATTTATAGCAAGCAAAAAGCCCTACTCCTATTAAATGGTAAGGCTTCTTGCTTTTTGCGAAATGAGCGCAAATTCCCCTAACAACCACTAACAGCCCCTCTGACATAATAAAAAGGCCTTATTGCATTGTACCTATTATACGCTTTTTGCAAAAATTTATTTTATTTTTGTCTCCCTTATTCAGCAGATTTTACGATTGCAATAAATTCTTCAACATCCAATGATGCTCCCCCCACCAATAAGCCATTAGCTCCTGCATGCTTTATATAATCTGCAGAATTAAAACTTTTAACACTTCCCCCATAAATTATCTGCATATTATCTGCGATTTCTCTGTTGTAAAGCTCGGAAATGATTTTCCTTATAAACACAATAGAAGTCATTGTCTCATCCACCGAACAATTTTCTCCAGTTCCGATAGCCCAAACTGGCTCATAGGCAATAACAATTTTTTTTACTTGCTCTTTGGTAATATCTTTTAAAGCTTCGGTAATTTGAGTTTCCAAAACATCTGGTTTCAAATGTGCTTCAAATTCTTGTTTGGTCTCTCCAATACACAAAATTGGTTTTAACCCAGCCTCCATAGAGTTTTTTATTTTTCCATTCATTTGTAAATTAGTTTCATTAAAATATTTCCTTCTTTCAGAGTGCCCAACAATCACAAAGCTCACTCCCAAATCTTTGAGCATCAAAGCTGAAACTTCACCCGTAAAAGCTCCTTTTCCCTCAAAACAAACATTCTGTGCTCCTAAATTTTTACCTTTAAGTAACCCTAAGTAGGCAAAAGGCGGGCAAACCACTACTTCGGTATTTTTAGCCTTAGCTTTTTTATTTGTTTCACTAAATAATTTTTTAGCTTCTTTGTTTGTTGCTGGATTCATTTTCCAGTTTGCGATAATTATATTTTTCATATTATTTAATAAAGTTTAATATTATACCTAATTTTACCATAAATATATAATAATACGCAAACAAAAAACCTTTATTTATACAAAAAGGTTCTTTACCTTATATTTCAGTCAAGATGCGAGCTCCGTTTTTGGTGATTGCTATTGTATGCTCAAAATGAGCTGAGACAGATCCATCTTTTGTAGAATATGCAAACCCATCATTGGCTTTTTTTATTTTATAATCTCCCAAAGTTAGCATCGGCTCAATACAAATTACCATACCCTCAACTAGTTTTACACCAGTCCCCCTTTTACCATAATTTAAAACTTCTGGTTCTTCGTGTACTTTTTTGCCAATTCCATGCCCTGTTAATTCTCTGACAATTCCAAAATTTTGATCTGTAGCAAATCTTTCAATTGTGTTTCCAATATCTCCAGTTGTGTTTCCAGGTCTTACCTTTTTAATTCCAAGTCTTAAAGCTTTTTGAGTTGCCTTAAGCAATCTTTGTTTCTCCCAGCCCGAGGCTGGCCCGCCTTGGGCGGGAAAGTGCCCAACTAAAACCGTAATAGCAGAATCTGTATTAAAGCCTTTATATAAAACACCAAGATCTAACTTTACAATATCCCCTTCTTTTAAAATATAATCACTTGGAACTCCATGGACAATTACCTCATTTACAGAAGCACACAAAGCATTAGGAAAACCTGAGTATCCTTTAAAAGCAGGCAAGGCTCCGCAACTTAAAATATAGTTTTCTGCAAACTCATCAAGTTCCAAAGTCGTAACTCCAGCTACTGCTTTAATTTTTAATTGCTTTAGAGCATTAGCCAAAATTTTACCACCTTCAGCCATTATTTCAATTTCTTCTTGGGTTTTTATACTTATCATAATAAGCGAGCTAATTTGCCACTACTTTCATCACTTCTGCGTGAACTTCTGCGATTGTTTTTTCTCCATTTATTTTATTTACAACCACTCCTTGTTTCTCCAAAAAGTCTAACATTGGGAAGGTTCTTTCTGAATATTCTACTAATCTTACTTTTATTGTTTCAGGATCATCAAGTTTTTCTCGCTTTTTTAGATTAGAACCATCTAAGGGACAAATAGTTAAATTTTCTGTTTCATTATTAAATAAAATTGAGTGACGCATTAGCTCACAAATCTTTCTCTTGGAATTTCTCCACAAAGTTGTTTCTGCTGAAATTTCCAAAAATATTACTTTAACATTTTCCTTGCCATAAAATTTTTCCAATACTGGAATTATTCTCTCTGCCTCATAAAGAGTTCTTGGCGATCCAGACAAAATTAAACTTTCTTCATCTTGATTAAAAATTTCAGAAATTCTTTCTTTCATTAATTCAACTATAAATGGTGGATCAACTAAGATACCAGTTTCCCAAAGCTTTTGCTGATCTTTTACCTTAAAAATCTGTCCATCAATTTCAAAGGTTTTATCAGGAGATTCTTTCTTAAAACAATTTTCAAGAACCTTGCTAGATTCTAGGTGATAATAGCTTAACTTTTCAGCCAATAATTCTGACTGTACGCCTTTACCTGCCCCCGGAGGCCCAAATATTATAACTACTTGTTTCATTTGCTAGGTTGTAGCTTGTAGGTTGTAGGTTGTAGTTTATCGGCAATAAAATATAGCCTAAAAAGCTACCACCTAATTCCTACGAGCTAATTTATTCTTTTTTATATCATTATTTTATTCTACTCACAATCCCTTGACAAGATTGCTTAATTATGCTATAATTAATTTATGGAGAGTGGGCACATTATGCCCTCAAACCGAACACTTTGCGTTAAAATACCTCGTAATCACAGGTGTTTTTTTGTTGAAATTTTCTAGAACTAACATTTTTAACTTTCTGCTTCTTGATAATACCTCTTTTGGAGTAAAAAAGCCAAGACACTTG
>CAINMG010000157.1 GCA_903850725.1 Candidatus Staskawiczbacteria bacterium | reverse complement strand
TTGAAAATAATACTTTTAAATATTTGAAAAATTCTTTTTGTGGCATAATAATTAAAATTATAAAATATAAACTATCTATCATGATCTACCGTACGACTAACGCTATTTAGTATTCCAATTGCACGTGATAATTCTCTATATTTATTTTCTAATTCATCAAGTTTAACTTGATTAATATCAGTTTCTTTTTTTAAAGTTTCTATTCTTTTTAAAATAGGTCTAAGTGTTTCTACTGCTCCAATTCGCAAAGGATTTTTTAGTGCTTCATCGAAAGAATTAATTGCCATAAGTTCCTGTACTGGAAATTTTAATTCAAATGAAACAATCAATACTTCAACTTCTAAAATTTCTGGGCCACTTTCTCTTTTTGTTTCTGGTTTTGGTAGCTCTGGGTTAAGTACCCAATATTCTTCATGTTGGGCAAGTTTATCGTGCGATAAATCTTCTGACCTTGTCCAGTCAGAGTGTTCTTTTGGAGATTCAGTATTATTTACTAAATTTGGCTCTAATTTTTCTTGTTTCATAATTTTTTATTAATTTTTTTTAATTAATTTTTAATTAAATCTTTGAGCGGGATACGAGAATCGAACTCGCATCTCAACCTTGGGAAGGTTGCATATTACCACTATACTAATCCCGCTAATTACAATACTAAAAACTATACAATAATTATAACATTAAAAACATCTTTTGTATATCCCATATTCGTGCGAATATGCCTACCTTAAAGCATAGATATAAAAGTTTTTATTTCAGGTTTTATGTTAGCAGAGATCTTATAAAATATATGTAAGTTCTCTTGCCTACTTATTTCAATAATATCTTGAGCTTTTAAAATTGCCAAATGTCTAGAAGTCGATTTAAAAGATAATTTTATATGTTCTGCAATAATGCCTACCGAAGCATCAAATGGATTTTGTTTGTACTTTAAAAATTTTAAAATCTCCAGTCTGCGCCGATTAGCTAAAGCTTTTAAATTTTTCTCTAATTCTTTCATAAGTTTATATTAATACTTATACTTGATTTATTCAATTCGGCATATTCGCACGAATATGCCGAATATAACATTGTTAGTTGGAATAATTTTATGATTTATGTACTTCCAGCGCTTTATTATTTATTTAAAAATACTTATTATATTTTGCCAGATTTTGCCAAACCAATTATTTTGATTATTTTGATTTTCTACTTTTCCCTCCTCTACCTTAGGCATCAAAAATACCGTGGCTGTTTCATTGCTTTTTTGTAAATTTAATTGCTCTCTTGCAATTTTTTCTATATAATCACTATCAGTAGCTTTTTGTATCCCTTCCTTTAGTTGATTATTATTATTTTTGATTTCTTCTGTTTGTTTTTTTAAATTTTCTAATTGTAAACTTAATTCTTGCCTTCGCTGATATATCTTTATATTTGCAACTATTAAAAGACAGAAAATAACAATACATAAAATTATACCCAAAAAAAGTAAAATCTTATTAAACGGCTTACTACCCTTTTGTTTTTTGTGAAAATCTGATATCATTACAAATATAAAAATTAAATTAAAATTATATGAAAACAAAAAAAATATTTAAAATTGTTTGGATTGTTTTAATTAGCTTGGTCGCAATAAGTATGATTGTGATGCCAATTGTCAGCATGTTTGCCTAAAATCTCTCTAAAACAACCTTAATTTTAAGGTTGTTTTATTATGTTATAATCCAACTGACTTTACTGCTGTCTCAAATATAGAAAGGATTCTTTTTGCTTCTTCTTGATTTATAGAAAAATCTGGCTCATAAACTATTGAATTCCTAACTTTGTGGGCTTGAAAAATTTCATCCGTATTTGCCAACAAACCCACGCCAGCAGAAGAAATCAAATCTTCAAAACTCTTGCCTTCAAAACCCCTTTCATCTAGCACTTCTGATAAGAAATCATCTCCCTCAATTATTGCCAATTTGTATTCAGACTCTACTCCAGAATCAAGCCTTTTTTTAATCTTTTTCCATCGATCAGCAATCTGCTTTAATCCATAAGCCTGCCAAGAAAAAAATTCGGAAGCATCTTCCAAAAAATGATGCTTCATCCAAGTACTAACTATCATAAAATAAATAACTGCTCCAAGAAAAAATAATGTAAACAAAATAAAAATTAGCTTTATTGGAAAAAGCATTTCTTGTATTGTAGGAGAAGATATAAAATATATAAAATCTTTAATTCCTAAAAAATTGTAAACTTGTTCCCAAGTCACCATATTATTTTATTATACTATTTTTTCAATGATTGATGCAATGTTAAAAATTTTATTTTCTTCAAAATGATTTGCAATTATTTGCAAACCAACTGGAAGTTTGCCAATTTTACCAACTGGTAGGGACATTGCTGGGACTCCTGCCAAATTAATAGGCACAGTATAAATATCTGCCAAATACATTGAAAGCGGATCGCTTGCCTTCTCACCAATCTTAAATGCAGGAAATGGAGTAACTGGCCCAATAATTAAATCAACTTTTGCGAAAGCATTAATAAAATCTTGCTTAATAAGTAGTCTTACTTCTTGAGCTTTTTTGTAATAAGCATCATAATATCCTGAAGATAAGCTATAAGTACCAAGCATAATTCTTCTTTTTGTTTCTATGCCAAAGCCTTGTCCCCTACTTGCCATATATACATCGAGCAAATTTTCTTTATCTCGCTTTGAAAATCCATATCTAATTCCATCAAATCTAGCTAAATTTGCCGAAGCTTCAGAAGTTTGAATAATATAATAGCAAGCAAGAGCAAAATCAGTACTTGGCAAACTTATTTCTTGAATTTTAAATCCTTGGTCTTCTATTTTTGTAATTGTATTTTTTATTATTTTTTCCACATCTTTACTCAATCCTTTACCGAAAAATTCGCGAGGAACTCCAATGATAAATGGTTTTTCTTTGGTCAATTTTTCATATTTAAATTCTACAGATGTAGCGTCCTTAGGATCTTTGCCAGAAATTGCATTAAAAATTATTTCTGCATCCTCTACATTTTTTGCTAAAGGTCCTACCTGGTCAAGTGAAGATGCACTAGCAATTACCCCAGACCTTGATACAGAACCATAAGTTGTTTTAAGCCCAACTACTCCACAAAATGAAGCCGGGGTTCTCACAGAGCACCCAGTATCAGTGCCCAAAGCAAAACAAGCTTGGTCTGATGCCACAGCCGCAGCAGATCCTCCAGAACTTCCTCCTGATACACAACTTAAATCATGAGGATTTTTTGTGACTTTAAATGCAGAATTTTCACAAGAACTTCCAAATGCAAATTCATCAAGATTAGTTTTACCCAAAATTACAGCACCACTTTCTTTTAATTTTTTGATACAACCAGCATCATAGCTAGCTATATAATTTTCAAGCATTCGGGAAGCGCAAGTGCATTTTTCACCTTCTACTAAAATATTGTCTTTGATACCACAAGGCACGCCTGCTAATTCTGAGATTTCTTCATTGTTTTTTATTTTTTCATCACTTAATTCCGCCTGTTTTAAAGCTAAATTTTCAGACAAGCCCAAATAAGCACCGATTTCATTATCAGTTTTTTTAATTTTATCAAAATAAGCTAAAGTTAATTCTTTAGCTGAAAATTCTTTTGCCTTCAGTCCCCTATTAATTTGTTTTATTGTAAAATTTTGTAATTCCATTTTTATAAAATTGCTTTAACTTTAATATAATCATCTTTTTTATCGGACGCTTGGTTAAGTAACCAATCATTAGTTTTATTATTTTCAAATAAAACTTCGTCTTTTCTTGTGATTTTTTCAATATCTAAGATGTCTTTATTCTCAAGTTTTACATTACTTGTATCTATTTTTTTTAAAATTTCAAAATAATCTAAAACTGCTGACAAATCTTTTTGCATTGTTTCTACTTCTTTTTCCGATAACTCTAATCTAGCTAATTTTGCTATTTTTAAAACTTCTTCTTTTGAAAGCATGTTTTTAGAATTTATTCATTTAGTTTATCAAAATTAGTTTGTAGCCACAAGTATTGACATGGACTAATATATATGCTATAATTAATTCATAGAAAGGAGGCACATTATGCCCTCAAACCGAACACTTTGCGTTTAAATACCTCGTAATTACAGGTGTTTTTTTGTTGAAATTTTCTAGTACGAATAATCTTAACTTCCTACTTCTTGATAATACCTCTTTTGCCGTATAAAATCCAAGACATTTGTACGGTTTGTTGTTTAAAATGTTTTGAACCCATGTGACTTTTCTGTTTGATATTTTATCAATATTACAGCCTTTTTTAATAAATCTTCTAATCATTTGATTCATTTTTTCTACAGTTCCTTTTTCCCACGAGTGATATGGATGACAGAAAAATATCATACCTCCAATTATCTGTGACATTTGTTTGTGGTGGCGAAAACAGATATCATTATCTATTGTTAAGGTATTACACATTAGTTGTCCTGAACCGAAAACTGATCTTAAAACAAAGTTAATTGTTTCTACTTTTCTGTCAGCTAATTTAAATATCAAAACATATCGACTTTTACGTTCCACAAATACCAGCAATGCACCTTTCCCATGTTTGCCCGAAACAATAAAGTCTGCTTCCCAATCCCAATAATTCTTTCGTTTTAAGACTATTTTAGGTCTTTTATCAATAAATGTTCTGTTTTTAATGTCTGATCTGATCACTACAGGTCTTCTCTTCTTTCCTTTATAC
>CAINMG010000156.1 GCA_903850725.1 Candidatus Staskawiczbacteria bacterium | reverse complement strand
TGTATAATGGAATTGAGACATTCATAGTGGTATGTGGCTGGCGATTTTAACCGATTGTCAGCCAGTCTCATTTTACCACATTCTGAGTATTTTTAGGAGTTTCGTAATTCAAAGAAATAAAGTTACATCAGTGTTTGCAATGGATTATCCAGCTAAAATTTGGGGTAATCAGGCTATGTATCAAACAGCACAAGCAGGTGTTATTGTGTTTACAATTTTTTTATTATTTGTAGCTTTTTATTATATTTTAAAAAATAATTCAAAACTTAAAGAAAGTGAACATCGGTTTGTGGTGTTGTTTAAAAATAATCCTGCACTTATTTGTTTAAATCGGCTTTCTGACGGAAAATTTATAGATGCTAATGATGCATTTTTACATTTTATTGGCTATAAACGTGAAGAAGTTTTAGGGAAAACCGCAGTTGATTTAAACTTATGGACTGATTTAGCAAGGCGCACCGAAGTGCGAAGACAGATGATTGAGAATGGTAAAGCAATGGAAATCAAGACTCAATGGCATAAAAAATCTGGAGAGCTAGCAGATGTGGTTGTAGATGCGGTTGTTATAGATATTGGTGGTGAAAAACATTATCTTGGCCTTATTAAGGATATTACTAATAGTAAAAAAACTGAACTAGAAGTTGAAAAAAAGGTTAAAGAATTAGAAAATCTTAATAGATTTATGGTGGGCAGAGAATTAAAAATGGTAGAATTAAAAAATAAAATTTCAGAATTAGAAAATAAAAAATAATATGGAAATAAATTTTGATGATAAGTTTTATAAAGATGTTTTGAACGCATTAGCTGATCCGATTTTTGTAAAAGACAAAAACCATAATTGGATTTTACTTAATGATGCTTTTTGTAAATTTATGGGTAAGGGAAGGGAAGAATTAATTGGCAAGTCTGATTATGATTTTTTTCCAAAAAACGAAGCAGATGTTTTTTGGAATAAAGACGAGGAAGTTTTTAATAGCGAAAAAGAAAATATAAATGAAGAAAACTTCACAGATTCTACAGGAAAAACGCATGTAATTATGACCAAGAAGACTATTTATCGCGATAAAAATAATGAAAAGATTCTTGTGGGAATAATTTCAGATATTACAGAAAGGAAATTAGTTGAGAATAATTTAATTATGAAAAATAAAGAATTGGAAAGGACAAATAGGTTGATGATTGATAGAGAATTAAAAATGATAGAGCTTAAGAAAAAATATAAAGAATTAGAAAATAAAAAATCAGAAATCAATGAGAATAGCAAGTAAAATAATTTTAAGTATAGTGATTTGCTTTGCTGTGGCTGTGGTAGCTATTGATTTTTTTATTGGAAGTTATTCGGTAAATATGATAAAGGAAAGAATTTATTCGTATTTGCAGACAAGCAATAAAGCAAGAGCTGAGCATATAAGAACTTTTTTGCAAAATCAGAAAGAATCTAGTGAAATGTTGGCAGCGGCTTCTGTTTATAGAGATTTTTTAAATGATGTAGAAGATTCTACTATAAGAGAAAAAATTTATCAAAGATTTAATCGTACATTGGCTTTGGATCCTCATATGCTTGAAATTTATATACTTAGTAAAGACGGCAAAGTTCTTGCTTCTTCAGATAAGGAAGAGAACGGAGAAGACAGATCAAATGATGATTATTTTGTAAAAGGTAAAAATTCTACTTATATAAAAAGTTTATATTTTTACGGTTCATATGAAAAGATTGTATACTCTGTGTCTTCCCCTATTTTAGATGATTCTGGTTTATTGCTTGGAGTTTCTGTGCTAGTTTTTTCTCCGGATAATTTTTATGAAATTGTAAAAAATGAAAATGGACTTGGTAAAACAGAAGAGAACTTTTTAATAAATAAAGATAAGTATTTTCTTACGCCATCTATTTTTTTAGGAAAAGATGTGATATTAAAGCAAAAAGTTGAAACAAAAAATGCTAATGATTGTTTTCAGCAAGACGAGGCGGATTATGTAACAAAAAATGGTTACACAGGGCTTGTCCATCCCCATGAAAATATCTTTATAGGAACAAAAGATTATAGGGGTGTGGATGTTATAGGTACTCATGCTTATATTCCAGAAACAGGCTGGTGTCTTATTACCAAAATAGATAAATCAATTGTTGATAAAGATATTATCAATATAACAATTATAAATGCTTTTATTTCAGGGATAATTTTTATTATTTTAATTGCTATAGTTTATATCTTGATTAAAAAAAATGCATCTGGAATTAAAAAATTGGAGGAAAGCATAAATGAAGTAGAGCATGGTAATTTGAATGTTAAAATAAGTATGAATAGGCAAGATGAGATAGGTATGCTTAGCAGGGCATTTGCAAAAATGATTGAATCAGTAAAAAATTCAAGGCAAGATGTAGATAAGCAAGTTGATAGTCAAACTCAGGAAATTAAGAAAAACCAAGAATATTTGGAAAATCAGCAAAAAGCAGTTTTAAATATTTTAGAAGATATTCAGGAGGAAAAAAGTAAGACAGAATTATTGGCTAAAGATTTGGAAAAATTTAAAATGGCTGTGGAAAATGCTTCAGATCATATTATTATTACAGATGCAGAAGGAACTGTTTTATATGCTAATAGAGCAGCGGAAAAAATTACAGGATTTTCTAAAGAGGAAATGATGAATAAAAAAGCAGCTTTGTTGTGGAAGTTGCCAATGCCAAATGACTATTATGAAGAAATGTGGGATGTAATTAAAAATAAAAAGCAAGTTTTTGCAGGAGAAATTAAAAATAAAAGAAAAAATGGTGAGGTTTATACTGCTGAAGTTAGTATTTCTCCAGTGCTTGATGGTGATAATAATATTTTATATTTTGTTGGCATAGAGCATGATATTTCAGATCAGAAAGAAGCAGAAGAGCAAGTAAGACAAGTTCTTAATAATTTACAAGAAGAGAGCCAAAAGTTATCTATTGCTAAATCAAAAGATGACGCAATTTTAAATGGGATTGGGGATGGTATTATTGTAACTGATCAAGATGGGAATATTGTGTCAATAAACAATGCTACTGTTGAAATGCTTGGCGTGATTCGCGATGAATTAATTGGAAAATCCGTTACCCATGTTTTAAAAATGGTGGATGATAAAGATAAAGAAGTGCCAATTCAAAAAAGGCCAATGGTTCAAGCTTTGTCAACAGGAAATAAAATTATAAATAAGCCAGGAGAAACATTTTATTATTTGAGAAAAGACGGCACAAAATTTCCAGCAGGAATTACAGTTACGCCTTTTGTGCTTGATGGAAGAATCGTGGGAGTTATTGAAGTTTTAAGAAACATTACTTTAGAAAAAGAAATTGACAAAGCTAAAACAGAGTTCGTATCTTTGGCATCTCACCAATTAAGAACGCCACTATCTACTGTTGGTTGGTATACGGAAATGCTTTTGAGCGGTGATGCTGGTAAAATTAATAAAAAACAAAAAGAATTTTTGGATGAAGTTTATAAAGGCAATAGAAGAATGGTAGAGCTTGTAAATTCTTTACTTAATGTTTCTAGGATTGAACTTGGAACTTTTGCAGTGGATCCTGTACCAAGTGATATTAAAGAAATAGCAGAAACGGTTTTTGATGAATTGGTCCCTCAAATTAAGCTAAAGAAATTAAAAATAGTTAAGAAATATGCGAAATTAGGTAAAATAAATTTAGATCCAAAACTAATAAGAATTGTTTTCCAAAATTTACTTACTAATGCAATCAAATATACGCAAGAGAAAGGTTTAGTTGAGTTGTCTGTAGAAAAGAAAAATGGTAAAATACAAGTGTCTGTTAAAGATAATGGTTATGGTATTCCTGAAAATGCCAAGCAAAAAATATTTACAAAATTGTTTAGAGCAGACAATGTAAAATCTAAAGATAGCGGAGGAACTGGTCTTGGGCTTTATATTATAAAATCTATTGTAGCTCAATCAGGTGGAGAGATTTGGTTTGAATCAGAAGAAAATAAAGGAACAACATTTTTCTTTACAATTCCTGAGGGTGGAATGCAAACCAAAACAGGATCAAAACCATTAAGTTAAATTTTAAAAAATAAATTATAATTAATTAATCATAAATTTATGAGTGTTCTAAAAAACTTTTCGTCGCGATTTGGCCTTACTAGCAGGTTTGTAGCATGGTTTTTATTTATTGCATTAGTGCCAACTGCTTTTGTTGGCTATATTTCCTATAATAGTTCAATGGAGGCATTGGATGAAAGTGCCTTACAAGGATTAAGCAATGCAGGAGATGCATTAGAACAAAATGTTGTTACTTATTTTAGCGAACAAATGAGTTCAGCTAAGATACTTGCTCAGATACAAACTTTTCAAGAACAGACAGATATCTCTGATATTCAGAGTAAATTAAACACAATTAGTAAAGAATTTCCACAATTTCTTGATACAATGATTATCGATAAAAGTGGAAAAATAATTGCAGCTATTGATTCAAAAGAAATTGGAATAGATAAATCAAAAGATGCTTATTTTATAAATGCAAAAGAAAAACCATATATTAAAGACGTGTATAAATCTTCATCAACAGGGGAAATTGGATTTACTGCTTCTGCACCTATTATAACATCTGCTGGAGAATTTAATGGAGTAATAGTTTTAAGATATAGACTAGATGATTTAAATGACATTCTTTCAAAAGCCAATAAACAGGGAGAAACAACAAAAGCTCATCTTGTAGATGGTGATGGCTATGTATTCACAGCTACAAGATTTGGAGGAGAAAAAGATATTTTAACTCTAAAAGGAGATTCTGAAGCTGTAAAAAAAGCCCAGTCAACAGGGGAAGATGGAACTGGAGCAAATGTAGATTATAGAAATCAAGAAGTTTTGGGTACATTTAACACGGATATAATTAGAAAAGTTCTTAATAAAAAGTGGGTTTTAGTTTTGGAAAAAGACATGAAAGAAGTAGACATTCCAGTTATTGCTTTGAGAAACACTATATTTTCAACAATGTTTATTGTGATTTTAGCAATATTAGCTATTGCATGGTATGCATCGCGCTCAGTTGGAGAGTTTGTCAAAAAACCTATTAGAAGTGTGGCAGAACAGTTAGTTTCTGCTTCAAACCAATTATCTGCATCTAGCCAACAAACAGCAGCCGCTTCTCAGCAAAATTCTTCTATTGCCCAGCAAGTTTCAGCTGGAGCCACTCAGCAATCAAATCAAATAGAAGAAATAACTAAGGTTGTTTCGCAAATGTCTGCTGCAGTTTCGCAAATGTCTGCTTCTGCACAAGAAGCAGCTTCAGATGCATCTGGATCTTCGCAAAAAGCTCAAACTACTGGTCAAGAGTCAGAGAAAATTGGAACAATGGTTGAGACAATTAACAATATTTCAGAACAAACAAATATGTTGGCATTAAATGCAGCTATTGAAGCAGCTAGGGCTGGTGAAGCTGGAAGAGGTTTTGCGGTAGTGGCAGATGAGGTTAGGAAATTAGCTGAAGGCTCTGGTTCTTCAGCTCAAGAAATTAAAAATATTATTGGTAATGTCATTGAATCAATTAAGGATAGCGTAAGTGCTATTCAAAAAGTTTCAGCCAAAATTCAAGAAGTTTCTGCAGCTGCTCAACAACAATCTTCCTCGGTACAGCAAGTAGCTAAAACCTTAGACTCTGTTGCAGCTGTGATAGAGCAAAACTCTTCAGGTGCTCAGCAGTTATCTGCATCAATCCAGCAACAATCAGCAGCTAACCAACAAGTAGCAGCAGCTTCTCAGCAATTACAAAGCTTAGCTGTAGAACTTCAAAATTTAGCTGGAAGTAATATTGAAATAAAAAAAGAAAACAATGCACCAAAAATAACAAAACCAATAATTAATAAAAAAAAAGATGATGAAAAAAGATAATTTACAGGATGTTATTAGCCAAGTTGCTAATAAAGATTCAAAAAAAGATAAAAAAATAACTGAAAGAATCCAATTGGTTATTTTCTCTTTGGATAATGAAGAATATGCTGTTGACATTAAAGAATTAAAAGAAGTTATTAAGATCCCTATTATTACCCCTCTGCCAAATTCTCCGGAGTTTATTAAGGGAATTTTAAATTTGAGGGGCAAGATTGTGGTTGTTGTGGACCTTGAAAAAAGATTTAATTTGGTAAGAGAAAATAAAATTGTTTCAAAACATATAATTGTTGTTGAGTCAGAAAATACAGATTTTGGAGTTGTGGTTGACCAAGTTAAAGAAGTTTTATGGGTAGACAAAGATTTGGTTCAAGGGACATCGGAACTTGCATCAGCTAAAATCAAAACAGATTATTTGCAGGGCGTAGTAGTAATTGCAAATGAGAAAAAAAGTCGATTGTTAATTTTATTAGATATTAAAAAAATGTTAAATGATAAAGAGTTGATTTCCTTAGAGGGAACAATTAAAAAGGCAGTAAAAAATTAATTATATAAAAATATGGAAATTAATATTGAAATATTAAGTAATGTGGCGAGCAAAGGCTCTAAAAAAGTCTCAGAGTCGCTTTCAAAACTTTCAAAGGAAGTAGTTGAGGTTAGTTCTGTTGCAGCTAAAATAGCATCAATTAAAATGATCTCAGAAGAGATTTCAATTGATGATAATAAGGCGATTATTAGTTATGCTCAAATGATTTCTGGCATAGATGGCATGGCTCTTTTAACTATACCAAGGGAAGAAGCTTTAACTTTGGTCGATTTATTAAATGGCTCAGAGGTTGGCAGTACTGGAGTTTTTATGGATATAGATAGGTCAGCAATCAAAGAAACTTTAAATATTTTATCAAATTCTTTTTTGACAATTCTAGCGGAAGAATTGAATGCAGATTTTATGATTGGATCACCAAGAATGGTGCCTACTACTAGCATTAAAGAATTGTTAGAAAAAGTCTCTGAAGCTGATAACGGCGAGGCAGTATTTTTTAACACAAGTTTAAAAATATCAAAACACCAGGTAAGAGCGCAACTTTATATTATTTTTAGTGATAAGTTGGCAAATTTGTTAAAAGAAATAAAATAAAATAT
>CAINMG010000155.1 GCA_903850725.1 Candidatus Staskawiczbacteria bacterium | reverse complement strand
TAAAAGTCATTTAAATAGTTAGTTTTTTAAAAAAATCATAAAAAATTATTAAAATTTGTACTCTGAAAAACCATCTATCTTTTCCACTTTTGCTGTCTAGTTTACGCAGACCACCTTACCTCATACCGCAGGCAACGCTTTGCGCCCTGCGGTCTTTTTTTACAAAAATATTTTTCTCAAATAATTTATTATTTTTATTTAGGTACTTTGTGACTACGATCGTATTGACAAGGTACCCAACTCTTTTTGCACAAAAAAAATCCGCTAACAAATTTTGCTAACAGACTTTTTTATTGTCATCCCAGACTTGATCTGGGATTCAGAGTTAAGCTCACGTTCTCTAGATTCCCGCTTTCGCGGGAATGACAAATGAGATTATTATTATTATTCGGCTTTTTCTATTTCTTCTTCTTTTTTCTTTTTAGATTTTTTTACTTTCTTTTCTTTTATCGGCTTGTCATCTTTTACTTCTTTTACTTCTTTTACTTCTTCTGCTTTTTCTTCAGTTTTTTCTACTTCTTCTACTTTTGGAGCGGGTTTAATATCAATTTTCCAACCTGTTAAATTAGCAGCTAATCTTACGTTTCTGCCATCTTTACCAATTGCTAAAGATAATTGATCTTCTGGCACAAAAACTGTAGCTGTATTTTTATCTTCTACTTTTACGCTTGTAACTTTAGCTGGACTTAAAGAATTGGCAATAAATTTTTCTGGAGCATCTCTCCATTCTACTACATCGATTTTTTCACCTCCCAATTCATTAATTACAGCCATAATTCTTGTACCACGTTGACCAACACAACTTCCTATTGGATCAATACCATCTTCCGTAGAAGCTACTGCCATTTTAGTTCTAAATCCTGGTTCTCTAGCAATTGCTTTAATTACTACAGTGCCTGCTGTAATTTCAGGAACTTCAAGCTCAAAAAGTCTGGAAACTAATTTTGGATAAATACGAGAAAGCAATACAACAGAGCCCTTTGAAGTGTCTTCAACTTTCAGAATATAGCATTTTACTCTTTGCCCTGGTTTATAATATTCTCCAGGAATTTGCTCTTCTCTGTTTAATAGACCTAAAGTTTTACCAATGTCAACATAAATAGTAGAGCCTTCAATTCTTTGGACAAGCCCAGAAACAATCTCTCCTTCTTTAGATTTAAATTCATTAGCAATTGTTTCTTTTTCTGCTTCTCTAATTTTTTGCAAAATAACTTGTTTTGCAGTTTGAGCTGCAATCCTGCCGTAATCTTCTTGGGTTTTTAAAGTAATTTCTATTTCTTCTCCAGCTTTTATATTTGGATAATCTTTTTTAGCGTCAACAAGCATTATATGTTTTTCTGGATTAAAAACAACTTTTTTTATTTCTTCTGGAGTACCATCTTCAGTTGGTTTTGCAAATCGATCAAAATCTTCATGAGGAACAATCTTTTTTTCTTTTAGCTCTTCTATTTCTTCTTCTGTATAAAGCATTGAGTCATCCACCACAAGTTTTATCTGCCAAAATTTTGAATCACCAGAAACAGCATCAAATTTTGCTTTAATTTTTTGGCCCTTTTCTCCATAATCTTTTTTGTAAGCTGTAGCCAAAGCAGCCTCTATTGTTTCAATAATTTTTTCTGGCGTTATGCCTCTTGCTTCTGCGATTTGAGCCAATGCTCTATGAAATGATTTTATATCCATTTAAATACTGATTTTCACAGATTTATAACAGATTTTCACAGATCACAGATTTGTTCGTAGTTATCTGTGATTTGTGTTTATCTGTTTTTAATTTGTGTTTATCTGTTTATTTTTGTAAAAAAATATCCGCGGTCAGACGGACAAACTTTCTTATCTTCTACATATATGCTATCAGAGACAGGCTTCTGTGTCAAGCCTTCACCATTACGCAAAAACTTTTTCTGTAGAAACAGCAATAATGCTACCTTAAAATTTATAAATATATAATATTACCTATATGGTGAAGGCTCAAGCTCGGGCTTGAAATCTGCAAAAAAATATGCTTAAATTAAATATATTGAGCCCGGGTGGCGGAATCCGGCAGACGCGATGGACTCAAAATCCATTGATCGTAAGATCGTGTGGGTTCAATTCCCACCCCGGGCACATATGAGAGGATATTTTCGTAAATTAATTCTTAACGAAGATAAAGAACTACAGTCTTATGTAATAGGACTCGCACTCGGCGATGGTAATTTATCTAATCCGAATAAAAGATCTATTAGGTTAAGAATAACTTGCGATGCAAAATATCCTCTTTTGGTTGCAAAAATAAAAGATTCTTTACAAAGATTATTTCCTCAAAATAAAGCTAGTATTTCCCCTAGAAAGGATAATTACTATAACGTAAGTTTATATTCAAATCGATTAAAAGAAATTATTCCATGGCAAGTTAATAAAGGAACAAAATTTGAACAAAAAGCTTGTGTGCCAAGTTGGATAAAAGAAAATAAAAATTATGCAATTAATTGTTTACGAGGGCTAATAGAAACTGATGGTGCTATTTATAATGACAGGGGTTATAAAATGATGATTTTTACTTCTATAATTCCTACTCTTGCAGAAGATTTTTATAATATGGTTATGTCTCTTGGTTTTAAACCACATATTTATAAAATAAAACCAAAGAAAACTGAAAAATATAATTATAACCAACAAGATGTTTATCATATTCGGCTATCAAAAAATGTTTCTGCATTTTTAGAATTAATAAAGCCAGAAAAAATTTAAACTAAAAACGGCCCCAAGAAATTCGAGGCCGTTTTATTTTCTATTTATAAATTATATTCTTCTAAAGGCTCAGGAATTATAACTTTTATATCTTCTTTCTTTAATTTTTCTTTTATGCTAACAAGTTCATTTTTTCTTAAATCTCTATTTATATGAGTTAAAGCTAAACATTTTGCATCATTTTCTTTAGCAAATTTTATTCCTGAAACAATGGATGAATGGCCAATCTTTTCTACATCATACAAATAAGTTTCCAAAATAAGTAAATCTAAATTTTTGTAGAAATCTATACCAGCTTGAGGCGAGCCATCGCCAGAATAAGCATAAGTATTTTTATCATCTGTTATTTTTACTGCCAAATTTTCGCCCGAATGCACTGTTTTTGAAAAAGAAAATTTTAAATCATTAAACTCAATTTCTTTACCTTCTTCAGATTCCACCAAATTTATTTTATATTTAAACTTTGCCTTAAACCCTCCATATACATACTCCATAAAATCATCAAAAGTATCTTTAAAGCTTTTTTGGCATATTATTGTAAGATCTTTTTCTCTTCCGCCTTCCCATAACCGCAATAATAACGCAGGTAATCCAACAAAATGATCACCATGTTGATGGCTTATATAAATAGCATCCAAAAAATTTGGGTCAGGGTTAAATTTCCACAATTGCGTTGGTATAGTAAAGCCACAATCAACTAACAAATTGGTTTTTTCCGAAACTACAATTTGCGAATTATTTGGCACATTTTCATCAAATGCTTCGCCT
>CAINMG010000154.1 GCA_903850725.1 Candidatus Staskawiczbacteria bacterium | reverse complement strand
TTGTCATAGTTATTAGTTGATTTTGATCCATAATGTTTTCTAAATTAATAATATTTAATTTAGATCAATTATGCACTAAATCGTTTACCTATGACATTTCTACTTTGCCCATACTATGACATTATCATTTGGGCGGGACATATAGTCAACTTGACTTGACATCAACCTTTGTAAAATAGTAATATAAAGACGAGTTGACATTAGTAAATAAATTTTATGAGAAGAATTGCCCTATATTGTAGGGTTTCAACAGAAAACCAAGAGAAATCAGAAACGATTGAGAACCAACTGAGAGATTTATACAAGGTTTATAACAAAGCCGAGGTTGTTAAGGTATATCAGGATAATCCGGGTTCTGGTGCAGATCCAGATAGGGTAGGGCTTAATCAGTTAAGAAAAGATGCGCAGAAAAAGATGTTTGATGTAATTGGAATTTGGGCGAGCGATAGGTTGGCAAGAGATTTAAAATTGTCTTTAATTTTAAGGGATGAATTTAAGGAACTTGGGGTAGCGATTGAAATAATGGGTAAAGAAAGGGAGGATTCTGACACAGGAAAACTTATGAGCGTTTTGGAGGCTACAATGGATGAAATAGAAAGAGGCAGAATTAAAAGAAGATTTCTTTCAGGTAGAGATAGAAGATTATCTGAAGGAAAATTAATTGGATGTTATCCGCCCTATGGTTATTATCACATAAGAAGAAATAAAGAGAAGGGGACAGATGCTTATTTTAAAATTAACGAGCAGGAAGCTAGATTAGTTAAGAAGATTTTTAAGTGGTATTTGGAATTGGAGAGTATATTTTTAGTGACCAAAAGACTGATGCAAAAAGGAATAAAAACAAGAGGAAAGAACAAAAGTGGTAAACCAAATTTTTTCTTTTGTTCAACAGTAAGCAAAATTTTAAGAAGAGAGGATTACATTGGAGAACATTATGTTGGTAAAAGTTCTCCGTGCATTGCGAAATTTCATATAAGTAAAATAAGAAAACATAGGTTAACTGGTAGGAGTAGAAATCCGAGATCAGAATGGAAATCAGTGAAAGTTCCCCCAATCATAGACAAAATAACTTTCAGAAGAGTTCAGGCGCTTTTAGAAAAAAGAGCCAAGCGTAGGACGAGAAAATCCGTGTATGAATTTTTATGTTCTGGTTTAATAAGGTGCGTTAGATGCCACAGGCTTTATGGCGGCAAGCATCAACGCGATGAAAGAGTGGACAAAGACTATTTTCTTTACAGATGTCCACAAGCGCACACAGCAAGTTTTAATGAACCTGCTTGCAAGGCAAGAACAATGTCAAGGGAAAAATTAGATAATGCGGTTTGGGCGTATGTTTCTGAATTGATAAATGATAAAAAACGGATTGAAGACAATCTTTTAAATGTTAGAAAAAAGAGAGAAAGTGAAAAATTATTGAATCAACAAACCTATGACACGTTATTGTTAGAGAAAAAGGAATTAAAAGCAAAAAAAGGAAAACTTCTTGAATTATATTCGGAAGATGGTTTTTCTAAAGAGGATTTGAAAATAAAAATGGTTGAATTAGACGAAAGGGAAAGGGGATTAGACGCGCAAATAGCAAAAATTAAAGTTGAGCTAGAGGGTATTGAAAATATAGACGCAGCTGAAAAAGAACTTGAAAAAATTCGGTTAGTTTATAGAAAAAGACTCAACAATGCATCATTTGAATTAAGAAAATTTATTGTTAAAAAATGGGTTGAGGAAATAAATATCAACGATGACGGGAGTTTAAAAATCAAAGTAAAAATACCAGAAGGGGAGCCATTGGAGGACAAAAAAGATAATAATATTTTCTATGTTTTTGGTAATGCTTTGCAGAATTCAGAGTTGTTGAGCATAGGTTTAAAATTTGAAGAGGTAATAATACCATAAAAAATGAAAGATGTGTGTATGCATTACCTGAAAGTATTGACAAATTGATATTATTTGTTATAATTAGAGCAGTAAATTAAATGCCGTTTTAGGCCGATTTGTGGTAAGCAACTACCGCAGATTGTATGTCTTGTGTTGCAAAGCGAGGTGGATCATGAATCGGAAAGTTCGTCTGTTTATCGGAATTGAAGGCCACAAAAGTGGGTCGTCTCCAGTTACTGGAGCCCTCAAACAAGTGATGGGCCTGCTGACCAACTGCGAAGTCGTCGAAAAGTTGATCGATGGAGATGTCGAAGCCGATGTGGCAATTGTCGACTCCTCGCGCGAGGCTATGCGCCTGCAAAAGGAGACCGAGGCCACGGTCATCGTTATCTTGTGCATGCGACCAGACGAGTTCGGTCCGGCTAAGGCATTTGCCGAGAGGTCGGGTGGACGCGTGCATGCCATGCAGATCATCAACGTAGTGGTCGAGCTGATCACGCTCATTGGTGAAGTCAGTGTGAAGTAACGAAACCAGAAGGAGGGGATCGTGAGAATACTGTTGCTCGATGACTCGCTAAAGCACCGGCGAGCAGGTGTGGCCCAGCTTCAAGTAAGGTGGTCTGCGTAAACTAGACAGCAAAAGTGGAAAAGATAGATGGTTTTTCAGAGTACAAATTTTAATAATTTTTTATGATTTTTTTAAAAAACTAACTATTTAAATGACTTTTAAGGGCTTTAAAATTTTGCAA
>CAINMG010000153.1 GCA_903850725.1 Candidatus Staskawiczbacteria bacterium | reverse complement strand
TCAGTCGTCTTCTTCCGCTGGACTTCGTCGTCTGTATTTTGAATATCCTGATGTTCTTCGGGTTTTTTATAGTAAGGCTTTCAGCTTTTCGGTTCGCTGTCTTCAACATTTTCCTCCGCCTACAATTACCACTCCCCAAGCTCTCTCTTCCACCTCAATCCGTTGGAACTTCACAGACACAGCTAGCACAGAAACAGGATTCAAACTCTACGACAATTCCAACAACCTAATTTCCACCAATGCCACAGCAGATCTCTCATACATTGACGAAACAGGCCTCACTCCAAACACCCAATACACAGGTAGATACATAAAAGCTTACAATAGTAACGGCGAAAGCCAAGCATCACAAACAGCATCAATCTACACAATCCCAGAAACTCCCACCAACCTCCAAGCCACCACAAACTCCAACAACGCCATAACTCTTACTACAGACAGATTCACCAACGACACCACGGGTCAATCAGGTTATTACTTTGAAAGTTCAAGCGGTAACAACTCGGGCTGGATTCAAACAAACACCTGGCAAGACACAGCTTTAGCTTGTGGAACAACTTACTCTTACACAGTTAAACACAGGAACGCAGAATCAACACAAACAAGCACAATCTCCACCGACCAAATCACCTCCACTTGCGCTGGAGGCAATGCCATGCAATTAGCTAGAATAATAGCTCAAGCACAACAACAACCAACACAACCTCCAACTAAAGAACAATTAATAATTCAGATCAAAAGCAAAATTGCAGAATTGATACAGCAGTTAATTTTGATGCTTCAAGCGCAGATGGGGAGTAGATAAATAGTAATTAAGATTTTTTCATTGCACTAAAAATATAGTAATGCTAAAATCAATTTAAAATAACAATTCCTTAAAATATGACGGTCGTCGTATTTTAAGGAAAGTAAAAACTATGAAAGATAAATTAAATAAGGAAGTAAAAATAATAAGAAATAAACGCGACAGAAAAAATGGGATTGCAAATAAGGTCTTTGAATATTTAAAAGATGTTTCATTGGGTATTTTAGATTTAACAGTCACTTTGGTTGTTGATCATAAAGCAATTATTAAAAAAACTAGCTATGGTAATGTAGATAATTTTTCTAAAAGTTATTACTATTTTAAGCACAGCCCATATTTTAAAGAGATTGATAATAAAATTTATGTAACTCCGAAAGGAAGAGAAAAAATAATAAAAAATAGTTTAAAAGACAAGTTGAACAAAGAAATAGAATGGAATGGTTTTTGGTTAGCAATTGCTTTTGATATTCCAGAAAAGAAAAGACGAGCAAGGGAACTATTGAGAAGGGAATTGAGGACGATGCATTTTGTGGAAGCGCAAAAAAGTATTTGGGTAACTCCTTATGATGTAGAAAAAGAATTGTTGGTTTTATTAAAGCTTTGGCAAAAAGATTTGGGCGGGAATATTATGGTTTTTAAAATTGATAAAATAACTGACGATACAAATCTAAAAAAACATTTTGAAATTAAATAGTCATGAATAAATTATGAAATAATTATTTCCTACAAATATGACGGTCGTCACTTTTGTAGGAAATGAGTCTTGTGAATAGTTGGCTTGATATTTTTTTATTTATTTGATAGGTTAAATTTAATTAACTGTACTTTTTAGGGTCAATAATAGGGAGACTATCATGCCAAATCGTCAGATGTTAGAATTACGTAAGCAATCGCAACAAGGCACAAGGCCTGCGAAAAGGCGAATTGCAAAGAAGAACTACAGGGCTTACTACAGAGTTGGGTTTGCTGGAGAAAAAAGCTGTAATATGGCCAGGCGTATTTATGAATTCTTGGCTAAGAATGACAAAGATGCGGGCAAAAAAGTGGCTAATTGCTTTAAGCGATTAGCTAAAGAATGGGATGATGGGCAAAAATGTTTTTTGACATACCTAGAGAAGTTTGAGGTCGTCAAAATGAAATGCCCGTCCTGCAAAGGTAAAAAGAATTTTTTGGTAACACTTTCTTCTCAGACGGGAGAATATGCTCGCCAGCAAACTTGCCAATCATGCGATGGGGCTGGTAAGTTGCCGGGTAGTTCTTCATGGGCAGTTTTGGATTAATGCTAGGCGGGCAAGGATGCTCGTTAGTGCGGTTAGCTTTTGGGCGCCGCTTTTGTTTTGCAATAATCAATTTAGTCACTAGCCATTGACTATGCCTAAAAAGTTTGCTAATATATTAGGTATATTGTTAATTATAATATAAAAAGAATAAAAATATGAAATCAGAAATACATCCAAAATACTTTGATAAAGCTGGCGTTAAATGCGCTTGTGGAAATAAATTTACCGTAGGCTCAACAAAGGAATTTATAGAAACTGAAGTTTGCAACTTGTGTCATCCTTTTTATACAAAAAAAGAAAAAGTTATGGATACATTAGGTAGAGTTCAGAAGTTTAAAGATAGATTAGCAAAAAAAACAGAGCCAAAAAAGAAAAAAGAACCAAAAGTAAAAAAAGCTAAGTAACTTAAAAGAAGTAAAGTTTTGCTAAGCAAGATTTGTACAATGTGAGTGTTCGCCTAGCGCCCGCTTAAAATTGTATTGATGCTTCTTATAAAAAATGACAGAAGAAAGTAAAAAAATTATCGAAGAAACAAAAATTAGCGTTGATGATATGACCACAGCTGGTATGCATTTTGGACACAGAGTTTCAAGACTTCACCCAAAAATGAAACCATATATTTCTGGAATTAAAAATAATGTTAATATTTTTGATTTGGAAAAAACTGCCAAAGACTTGCAAAAAGCATTGAATTTTATTTCAAGATCAGTGGTAGATGGTAAGTCAATTTTGCTTGTTGGTACAAAAATTCAGATTAAAAATTTAGTAAAGCAAACAGCTCAAGATTGTGGCCTTACATTTGTTGTAGAAAGATGGCTTGGGGGAACATTTACAAATTATGAGACAATCAATAAAAGAGTACAATATTTTAAAGATTTAGAAAAGAAAAAAGCATATGGGGAATTTGAGAAATACACTAAAAAAGAGCGAATGGGTTTGGATAAAGAAATAGAATCATTAAGGGTTAAGTTTGAAGGAATCAAGGAAATGACAAAATTGCCAGATGTTGTAGTTATTTTTGATATTTATAAAGACGATACTTGCTTGAGGGAGGCCAAAAGAAAAGGCATTAAAATAGTTGCTATTTGTGATACAAACACAGATCCAAGTCAGGTTGATTATCCAATACCAGCAAATGATGATGCAATTTCTTCGGTGAAATATGTTTTAGAAAAAATCAAAGAAACAATTTTAAATTCAAAATAATTAATTTATTTTTTACATGATTAGTATAGAACAAATTAAACAATTGAGAGATGAAACTGAACTTTCTATTTCTGAAGTAAAAAAAGCTCTTGAAGAAGCGGGAGGAGATTTGGTAAAAGCTAAGGAAATTTTAAAAGCTTTAGGTAAAAAAATGGTTGGCAAAAAAGCTGATAGAGAAGTAAATCAAGGGATAATTGATACATATTTACATTCAAATAATAAAACAGGAGTTTTGCTAGATATTAGGTGTGAATCAGATTTTGTTGCCAAGGGACCAGATTTTAAAGCTTTAGCCCATGAAATTTGTTTGCAAATTGTTGCCATGAAACCTTTGTTTGTTTCTGAAAATGTTATTCCTGCAGATATTTTGGATAATGAAATAAAAATTTACACACAGCAAGTTTTAGAATCTAAAAAACCAGAAGCTATTGCAAAGCAAATTATTGAAGGTAAATTAAAAAAATATAAAGACTCAGTTTGTTTGCTTTCCCAGGTGTGGGTAAAAGATGACACAAAAACAGTAAAGAATTTAATTGAAGATGCAGTTGGTAAAGTTGGAGAGAACATTGAAGTCAAAAAATTTGCAAGATTTGAAATATAATTTTAGGGTCTAGGGTTTAGCGTCTAGGGTATAGTTAGTTACTAAACGCTAAAAGCTAAACGCTAAACGCTTTTCGTGATAGAAACCATAGCATTAATTATTTTCATTTTAAGTTTTGGAGGAATTCTATTTATTCTTGCAAGAAAGATGCCTATTTTGGTCAAGCTTCCACAAAATGGCACAACGGGAATAAAAGAGCATAGAATATTTTTGACAATTGAAGATCGAATAAAAAATATTTTTGCAAAATTTGAGAAGCAAATTATAATGCATAAAATTCTCTCATTTGCAAAGGTAGTAATTTTAAAAGCAGAAACTAAAATTGATCATTTATTGCACGCAATAAGGAGAAAAGCAAAAGAGCAAAAAGAAAAAGATCTTAAAAAATAGTGTTTACACTGAGCCTTCGGGCGAAGTGCCATCTTAGCTCAGCGGTAGAGCAACTGTTTTGTAAACAGTAGGTCCCCGGTTCAAATCCGGGAGATGGCTCAAATAAAAAAACTTGGTATTAACCAAGTTTTTTGTTATAATAAATATATGAGATATTTTATTGAAGAAGAAAAAGAAATAGAAGATGTGGCGGATTTGCCAGTTGCAGAAGTATCAACTAAAGTTAAGGCACAGTCATTGATATTTGCTGGGGTGGCGTTTTTATCACTTATGGTTCCTTTTGGATTTGGGCACCCTCAGTGGTTAATTGGAACAATTGTAAATGCAATATTATTTTTAGCTGTATTATTTTTACCTAAAAAATATTGGCTTCCTTTAATTATTTTTCCAAGTTTGGGAGTGTTGGCTCGTGGAGCAATTTTTGGGCCTTTCACATTTTTCTTAATTTATTTTTTGCCTTTTATTTGGCTAGCAAATTATGTATTAATGCTTGTCTTTGAAAAAGTTATAAGAAAAGATAAAATTTTAGAAACAAATAATTTTAAATTTTATTTTAATTATTTATTTGCTGTGCTGGTGGCGAGTTTGGCAAAATTTGCATTTTTATATTTAACTGCAAATTTATATTTTAATTTAGAAGTGGTTCCTGAAATCTTTGTGGCTAGTATGGGCTTAAATCAACTAGGAACTGCTTTGGCTGGTGGGGTAATTTCACTTTTAGTTTACAAAGCATTTAAAAATTATAAAATAAAAAATATTTAATTATGGAACAAAATTTAAAAAAGACAATTA
>CAINMG010000152.1 GCA_903850725.1 Candidatus Staskawiczbacteria bacterium | reverse complement strand
TCAACGTAATAAATCAACTAATAAAATCGGTATAAATAATAAATTAAACGACGAAAAAATCCTAAACCAAACAGAAGAAAGAACCCCCGAAGAACAGGCAAAAATAAATGAAGCACTAGAAAAATTAAGAAAATGGGGAGAAGAAAAAAATTTGTGGGCCAAAAAATAGTAGCTATATTGCATTTTAAAAAGTAATAGTGATATAATAAAATTGTTGAGGATAATTCGCTTGGAAAAGGTATTTTATTTATAAAATAGAATATTAAAAGGGGCTGAAACGCGAGTTATCCTCAACAAATAACTTTTTCCGTTTCAGTCCCTTTTAGTATAGTAAAAATAAAATAAAATTATGAAACAATTTAATGAAAAAATAAATTATATTTTGTATGCTCGCAAATCTTCTGAAGAAGATAATCGGCAAATGCTTTCGCTAGATTCACAAGAGGGCGAATTAAAAAAGATTGCTGAAAGAGATAATTTAGAAATTATTAAAATATTCCGCGAAGCACGCTCGGCAAAAGAACCATACAATAGACCAATATTTTCTGAAATGGTAAAAATGATTGAAGCAGGAAAAGCTAACGGAATTTTATGTTGGAAATTAGACAGATTATCTAGAAATGCTGTTGAGGAAGGAATAATCAAACATTTATTACAGAAAAATAAAATCAAAATCATAAGAACGCCCGACAGAGATTATAGGCCAGAAGATAACGCATTAATAGCTTCTGTTGAGTTTGGAATGGCTAATCAATATATTAGAGATTTAAGCGTAAATGTTAAAAGAGGATTAATAAGCAAAGCTGAAAGTGGATTATTCCCCAACTTTGCACCACTTGGATATTTGAATAATCCACTTGATCCAAAAGGCAGAAAACAAATTATAAAAGATCCCGAAAGGTTTGATTTAGTGCGTAAAATGTTTGACCTTGTTTTAAGTGAGTACAGGACACCTGTGGAGGTTTGGCGAATAGCACACAATGAATGGAAAATGAAAAATCCAAAAGGTAAATTAATTAGTCGATCAACTACTTACCGAATACTAACCAATACTTTATATTCTGGAATCTTTGAGTTTCCTGTTGGCAGTGGAAATTGGCACAAAGGAAAACATGAGGCAATTATAACAATTGAAGAATACGACAAAATACAAATTATTTTAGGCAAGAAAGGAAAACCCCGACCACACAATCATATTTTTGCTTTTACAGGATTAATGAAATGTGGAAGTTGCGGGGCAACAATTACAGCAGAGCAGAAAATAAAAAGGCAAAAAAATGGGAACATACATCAATATACTTATTATCACTGCACCAAAAAGCTAAACCCTAATTGTATTGAAAAGTATATTGAAGAAAAAATATTAATTAAACAAATTGTAAATAAAATTGACAAAATTAGTATAAGCCCAGAATTTCACGTATGGGGGCTTGATTGGCTTAAAAAAGATATTATGAAAAATGTATCTTTAAAAAACAAAATAATAAATAGCAGAGAAAAGCAAATTGTAGAAATTGAAAAACAATCGTCAGAATTATTAAATCTTTTACTTAGAAAAATTATAAGCGAGGAAGATTATCAAAATAAAAAAAGCGAACTAGCAAAGGAAAAGGCCAAACTTGAAATTGCAGGAAATAACAACAATGACAAAATACAATTATTATTTGATAAAACAGCAGAATATTTTGATCTTGCTAAAGACGCTAAAAATGAATTTCTTAATGGCGACATTAATAAGCGTAAATGTATTGTTACCAAACTTGGCTCGAACCCCTCAATTTCAGAGAGAATATTCAGTATTTGTATCAAAAAAGCCCTTTTGCCTTTTGAAAACATATCAAAAGAGGTAAGGGGTATTTATGACAGGTTAGAACCTGCGAAAATCACTATAAATAGTCGGGAACTAAACAAACTATATGCAAAAAATCTCATTCTGCGGTGTTTGTTGGACAAAGTTCGAAACTATTTCGAGCAAAATCCAAATGATTAAAACTACTAAAAAGGACTCGGCAGGGCGAAACAATTTGTCTGGGGTTTCGGATTCGCCCTGCCTCGGCTGAT
>CAINMG010000151.1 GCA_903850725.1 Candidatus Staskawiczbacteria bacterium | reverse complement strand
TATGAAAAATAAATTTATCTTGTGTATAGCTTTGTTAACTGTAGGTTTTTGTTTTATTGGAATTAATAATTTTGCTTTATCTGCAACCTGCACAGATTCTGATGGTGGAGAAATTTATGGAACAAAAGGAATATTAATTATAGGAATCAATACGTATGCAGATGCTTGTTATCCTACAGATGCAAATTATCTTTCTGAATATTATTGTGATGCGGGTGGTAAGCTTTCGGTAAGGGGTTATAAGTGTCCCAATGGTTGTCTTAACGGAGCTTGTAAAGCTACTGGCACTTGTATTCCAAAATGGGAAATTGATCCTGCTTCAAAATGTATAAATAGTAAACAATTGGCAATATATAAAGATATAAATAATTGTGGAGTTTTAATTGGTAAACCAGCAAATGAAGGAACAATTATAGATTGTAAAATTGCTTGTATTTCCAAATGGGTGCCATCAGCTTGGTCAGCTTGTGTCGGAGGGGTAAAAACCAAAATCTATTCAGATGCAAATTCATGTTCGCCAGCAACAAGCAATAAGCCAGTTAATGAAACTCAAGCTTGTAATTTAACTTGTACTTCAATTTGGCGAGCTACAGCTTGGACACCTTGTTATAATGGTAAGCAAGCCAGAACTTATGAAGATGTAAACAAATGCGCAGTACCGAAACCTCTTAAACCAGCAGATGAAGATCGAATTTGTTGTACTTCAAATTGGCAGCCTTCTGCCTGGTCAACATGCAAAGATAATACTAAAACCAGAACCTATGAAGATAAAAATAATTGTAATGTGTCAACATCTATCAAGCCAGCAAATGAAACACAAAATTGTACAGTTTCAACTACTTGCACAGATTCTGACAATGGATCAACTTACGAAGTAAGAGGGATAACAAGTGCTCGTGGTGAAATTTATACAGATTATTGCGATAATATAAATCCAAATTATCTTTATGAATATTATTGTGATGTAATTGGCAGGCCCATGGTAAAGAATAATTATAAATGTCCCAATGGCTGTGAAAATGGAGCGTGCAAGACGATAACTTGTACTCCTGCTTGGGAAATTAATCCTTCATCAAAATGTGTAAATAGAAAAAAATTAGTAATATATAGAGATGCAAATAATTGTGCAATGAGAGGCAATCCAGACCAAACTGGTAAACCAGCAGATGATGGCACGATCATAGATTGCGAGACTAAATGTACCTCAAACTGGCAAGCTTTAGGTTTTTGGTCAATATGTGCAGATGGTAAGCAAACCAGAGCCTATGAAGATATAAGCAAGTGTGAAGTGTCAACATCTACAAAGCCAGAAGATGAAACTAGAGCTTGTGATTCAGTTTGCACTTCTAGTTGGCAGCCTTCTGCATGGTCAACATGCAGAGATAATACTCAAACCAGAGCCTATGAAGATATAAGCAAGTGTGAAGTGTCAACATCTGCTAAACCTGCAAATGAAGCTAGGAGTTGCACAACTTCATTTGCTTGTATTTCCAAATGGGTGCCATCAGCTTGGTCAGCTTGTGTCGGAGGGGTAAAAACTAAAATTTATTCTGACACAAATAATTGCAAAACCCCATCATCTACAAGGCCAGTTAATGAAACACAATCTTGCACGCCTACACCTACGCCATGTGTTCCAAAATGGCAACCCGGAGAATGGTCAGTTTGTGAAAATGGAAAACAATCACAAACTTTTACTGATATAAATAAATGTAGCAATACAGTCAAGACTGAAACTAGAAATTGCTCTACCGTAAGCAAACCCAACATAACTCAACCTCCAACCGTTAATGTTAAAATAAATAACTCAGATGGTCCTTTGACGCTTATTATTGGCTCAAAAGCAACGCTCACATGGACATCTGAAAATGCGACTTCTTGTGGTGGGTCTAGTTCTCAATCTGCACTTAGAGGAACCTCTGAGATTATTGTAAAGCAAGGGCAAAAAACCTATACTGCCAATTGTGCTAATTCAGCGGGAACTACAGATGATAAAGTTACTATTTTTGGAACTACAGGCAATATTCAATTTGTAGATATTCTTGAATGTCCGGACACGAGCTCTGGTATAATTTATTTTATTGATAAATCGTCTATTTCTTGTCAACAATTTATCGGAAAAATACCACAAAGATAAATTTAAAAAATAAAATCCGTTTTTGACAACGGATTTTGTTTTATACTATTTATCTTGTTTTATAAAATTTTTTATGATATAATAGTTAATGTCATCGCGCCTTGGAGAAACAGTATCTCGGGGGTCTCATAAGCCCCAGTTCTCCGTGCAACTCGGAGAGGCGCAACAAGTATTGTAATATATATGAACCCACGCTATAATAAATTATATTATTAAACCGTGGGTTTTATGGCAAAATCAAATCAAAGGAATAGAGCAATTATCCTAAGGCGAAAAGGTGAGAGCATTAAGGATATTGCTAAAAAATTAAAAGTTTCCAAGAGTAGTGCTAGTATATGGTGTAGGGATGTTCAATTAACAACTGTTCAAATTAACAATTTGCATAAAAAAATGATTGCAGGAGGTTATGTTGGAAGATTAAAGGGATCTAAAATCCAACATGAGAAGAGATTAGAAAGAGAAAAGATTTCTTCAGTTAGGGGGTTATTGGATGTTGGCAAATTATCTGATAGGGATTTATTAATGTTATTAATTGCTCTGTATTGGGGAGAAGGCGGTAAAAGTCAGAGAGTATTTTTCATAAGTAATTCCGATCCAGAAATGATAAAATTTATAATAAATGCTTATGAAAAAGTTCTTAAGATTGATAAAAGTAATATTGTTTTGTCGGTTGGATTAAACATTATACATAAAAATAGAGAGGAGGAAGTAAGGAATTATTGGTCAAGCATGCTAGGGATATCATTGAAACAATTTAGAAAAACTATTTTTATAAAGTCTAAAAATCTAAAAAAATGTAAAAATTTTAAAAGCCATTATGGAACGCTTAGAATTAATGTGGTTAAATCAACTGGCTATTATTACAAGATGATTGGATTGATTAATGCATTGAAACGAGCTATTTAATTTTAAGCCGGCGTAGCTCAGTGGTTAGAGCGAGCGCTTCATAAGCGTTAGGTCGCAGGTTCAATTCCTGCCGTCGGCACAAGGATTGAAAATATTTATAATATATAGTATTGTATGATATGTAGCAATGTCGTTCGCTCATTAAGCCCCAAAGATCATTTTATCAGGCTTAATTCGCGAACTGAATTTATTCACTTTGTTACATAAATTCATGCGGGCATAGTCCAGCCTGGTTTAAGACGCCTCCCTGTCACGGAGGAGATCAGGGGTTTCACCCTTCGGGTGACCACCCGTAGGGTGGCAAATTAATATGCATTATGTATATTTGTTAAAAAGTAAAAATAATAATTTTGTATATACTGGTTTTTCTTCCGATTTACGTAAAAGATTTATTGAGCATAATTTAGGAAAGGTTAAGTCAACAAAATTTTACAAGCCGTTTGATTTAATTTATTACGAGGCATATAATAACAAAACATCTGCATTAAAAAGAGAATTAGAAATAAAAAATAATTCTCAGCAAAAAGAAATATTATTTAAACGTTTGGGGTTATAAGAATATATATGCGGGCATAGTCCAGCCTGGTTTAAGACGCCTCCCTGTCACGGAGGAGATCAGGGGTTCAAATCCCCTTGCCCGCGCATAACGCACAAGTTTGAACTGGATTTGTTAACTGCTTCCACAAAATTGTAGGGAGGCTTCAAATCAAAAGTAACTGTGCAATTTTTCAAACGAAAATTCTCTCCTATCGCAAGTAGGAGGGATTTTTTGTCTGCCTCGTCTCCTTCAGAAAAAATTTCGTAAATGTGTGATGATTTTATAATCAAATTTTCAGCATACTTGTGCCAAGCGCCAACCGAGGTTTTATGAAACCTTGTTTTTTCCTTGGCTTCAATTTTTTGGGTTATAATTTCATTTTTCTTTTGCAAAAATTCTTCTTTGTTTATCATTCCTTCCGACAAAGCATCCATTAGTCTGCTTATTCTTTCCTCACAATGAATTTCAATGCGATTCCAGTGTTCTAGCCCGTTAATGTGTATTTTACTTTCTTCTTCGTTGCGACTTCTAATATTTTCCATTAAGAGACTGTAAACCATTTTATTGATGGTTAGATTTTTAATTTGTTCCCCAATTTGTCTGTTAATTTCAGATTTGTTTATATACTTGTGTTGACTGCATTTAATGTGCCTTTTTCTTAAAGAACAGCGGTAAAGCTCATACCTGTCATTTTTAAACATACTCCCACAAATAAAACATCCGCACTCACCACATTTTATAAGCCCAGAATAAGTAAACTTTCTGTGTCGAGTTAAAGGTTTGGTTCGCTCTCCCAAAACTTCTTGAACCTTGTCGAAAAGTCCTTTGGAAATAAGTGGCTGATGGCTTCCTTCAAAAATCTCGCCGTGGAATTTAAAACATCCGTAAAAAAATGGATTGGACAAAACGCGGTGCATGGTTGTTCTAACAATTAGTTTTTTGTAGCGGTTTGTAAGGCCCCATTGGTCGGTTAACTCAATCATTGTATCTAAAGAATAAAGGCCTGTTGCAAATGTCTCAAACATTTTTTTAATTAAAGGCCCCGTGTATGGTGGACTGCGAAAACTGAACAGGTGCATAAGATAGAAAATTAGAGTATAATGAAATCAAAAAACATGAAAAAAGTTTTTACCTCAAAGCAGAAGTCCGATGTAGCATT
>CAINMG010000150.1 GCA_903850725.1 Candidatus Staskawiczbacteria bacterium | reverse complement strand
TTTGGTTCGATTATTTTAGTATTTATATAAATACGGCTTCTCAAATTGCTGATGCAACATATAATATATATTTAAAGGAATTGGCCCTTTGCTACAAAAACACGATTTTAAGTGTTAGTAATCCAAATATTCTGTCTCAATTGTCTCTTTATCCAAATCCTGTTTCGGGTGACGAAATTACTTTCAAAAACCAGAAATCTCAAAATATACGGTATCAGATTTTTAATCTGGCCGGAAAAATGATTCAAACTGTAAATCTGGGTTTGCAACAACAAGGTGAACTGAAAATGCCTATAAATAAGCTTGTTCATGGAACTTATCTTATCAAACTTTATCAGGGAGAAAAAATTGATACCATCAGGGTTATTAAACGATAAAACGCAGGAATGTGAAGATGCAGAATGTAATAATGGAGGCCCCAAACCCCTCCCGTGAAAAACGGGATAAATTGCGGGGCTTTAAGACGCAGTAATTTATAAAGAAAAAGATTTTACATAACCGCCCCAAACCCCTAAAGGGGCTTTAAGACGCAGTATGTTATAAAGAAAAAAAGAAAAGATTAACGAAATTAATGAGAAATGCAGCAAATCAATACTAGCCTCACATCCCCTTCAGGGGCTTGGGGCGGTAAAAAGAGAAATGCAGTAATAATACTCTCCCAATAAATCTGACAAACGGGAGGATTAGAGGTAAAAAAAAGACGGTAGAATTTAAAATATTATGCAACGAACAGAACAACCCGAAATGTTTTATGGTGCAAAGCGGGCAATTTTCCAAAATGCATTTGAGATGAGAAAAGAAATGACTGTGGAAGAAAAGAAACTCTGGTTACGTTTAAATAAAAACCAGTTAGGCGTTAGATTTAAAGCACAACATCCTATTGATATTTTTATTGTTGATTTTTACTGTCATAAATTTAAGTTGGTATTAGAAATTGATGGCGAAATTCATTTATCACAAAAGGAATACGATGAAGGTAGAACGGCCGAATTAGAACGATGTGGTTTGAAAGTTATCAGGTTCAAAAATGAAGAAATTCTGAATGATATTGAAATAGTGATAGAAAAAATTAAAAGACATATTAATACCGCCTCAAGTCATGCCAATTTTGCAGAATAAATTGCAGTGATGTGAAGACGCAGTATCTTATTGGCTACACAACCGCACCAAACCCCTAAAGGGGCTTTAAGACGCAGTTTTTTATTAAGAAAACAGAAGAAGTGAATTAGTTAAATATAGGAGAAATGCAGCAAATCAATACTAACTTCACACCCCCTTCAGGGGCTTGGGGCGTGTAAAAGAGAAATGCAGCAAATAGGTTCTCAAAGAGTCAATGATGGTTCTCAAAGAGTCAATGATGGTTCTCAAAGAGTCAATGATGGTTCTCAAAGAGTCATTGATGGCTCTCAAAGAGTCATTGATGGCTCTCATAGAGTAATTGATGGTTCTTTTAGAGCCAATGATGGTTCTTTTAGAGCCAAGTTGCAATTATTAAAGTCAATGATGGTTCTTTTAGTACCAATGTCGATTCCCGGAGTACAATTTTTAATTCTATTAGTGTCATAACTATATTCACAAATTTATTAACCGCCAATTGGCTGATTAGAGTAAATGAAATACGTCGACGTTATACTACCATTGCCATTGGCAAACACTTTTACCTATTCTGTCCCCGACGAATGGGCAGAAAAGGTGCGTATGGG
>CAINMG010000149.1 GCA_903850725.1 Candidatus Staskawiczbacteria bacterium | reverse complement strand
GACGTTCCTCTAAAAGTTGAATTTGATCCACGTACAATTTCTCAAGTATTAAATAATCTTGTTTCAAACGCCTTGAAATTTAATAAGAAGCAGGGTAGTATTGAGATACAAGTTTTGTTTCATAAAAAAGGGCAAAGTATTTTAAAGGAAGCAGAAGCAGAAAAGATAAAATGGTTTATAACAGATGATATTGCTCAGGTGCCAGATTCTTTGTTTGTAGCTGTTTCAAATACAGGCCAAGGAATTGCCAAAGATCAAATGAACAAATTATTTAATAAATTCTCACAAGTAAAAACTGTTTTTGCTAAGGAAGCAGGGACTGGGCTTGGATTGGCTATTACCAAAAGTATTGTTGAATCTCATGGGGGTATTGCTGGTGCGCAATCAGTGGAGGGTCAAGGTGCAACATTTTATTTTACATTACCAATATAACTATCGCTCGCCAAATCAAATTTTTTTTCGTAGTTCGCTCTGCGGAGCTTCACTTGCCGGCTGTGGCCGTCAACACTACAAAAAATTTATTTGGCTCGCTTAAATAAACTATATGGCAGAAAAAAATAAAAAAGTTTTGATCGCAGAAGATACCAAAAGTTATCTTTTGGTGCTTTCAGCAGATTTTGCTGCATCAGGGTTTGATGTAGTTACAGCTGAAAATGGGGAAGATGGTTTGGCATTGGCAGAGAAAGAAGAATTTGATATGATTGTTACAGATATTGCCATGCCAAAAATGGATGGTATTGCTATGTCTAAGAAAATTAGAGAAGCAGGAAATCAAACGCCAATAATATTTTTAACGAATTTAAGTGATATGGAACATATAAGTTTGGCTATTGAAGCTGCAGGAAATGCAGAATATGTAATTAAGTCGGACATAACCTCTCAAGGAATTGTAGAAAGAGTCAAAGACAGATTAAAAATGAAATAAGAATTTCTCAAAAAGCCACTTTATATAAGGTGGTTTTTTGTTTAAAAATATGGTATAATAAATATGTAAATATAAAAGAAATAATATGAAAAATTGGTCAACAAACACTAAAAATTTAAAGAAAAATAAGGAAAAATATGCTATTTGGAAGCTCGAACAGCTGGTGAATTTTGGTTTGGGCAAGAAAAAAATTAAGAAATCAGAACTTAAAAAATATTGGAAGGTTATTGATATAGACCCATTTAAAAGAAAGTTTTTAGCTTTATTTACAAAATAATTTATGAGTGAAGAACATATTTTATCAAAAAATCAACAAAATATTTTAAACATAATTAGCAAAGATAAACTTATTTGCGATAATTTTTATTTAACTGGAGGAACTGCTTTGGCTGAATTTTACTTGCAACATAGATTGTCCGAAGATTTAGATTTTTTCTCTGAAAATGAATTTGAAGTGCAAGGAATTTTAGCTTTTTTAGAGAAAATAAAAAAACAAGCTAAAATAAAAAAAGTGGAATATCAGCAAAGTTTTAATAGAAATTTATTTTTTTTGGATTTGACTGATGGTGACAAAATTAAAATGGAATTTACATATTTCCCATTTGAAAGAATTGAGAAAAAGAAAAAAGTAGGGGATTTATTTATTGATAGTATTTTAGATATTGCTGTGAACAAAGTTTTTACAATTTATCAAAAGCCAAGGTCTAGAGATTTTATTGATTTGTATTTTATTTTACAAAAGGACAAAAATCTAAAACTAGACGATTTAATCAAAAAAGCTCAAATAAAATTTGGAAATTATATTGATCCAATACAGCTGGGGAGCCAGTATATGAAAGTTAAGGAGTTAAAAGATTATCCTAAAATGTTGGTAAAAATTGAAGATAAGGTTTGGCAAGATTTTTTCATTAATGAAGCTAAAAAACTTTCCTCGAAAATTATAGGCAATTAATTTTAAAAAACTCCGAAAAATTCCGTTAGTGCGGAATTTTTTGTTTGCTTTTTATTAACTCACATCTACACACCTACGCGTAGTCGCGTAGTAGTGTGGCAGTTTAATATTATGCGACACAATTCGCTTAGACCTGGGTGAGTGAATATTGTTATCTATATTCGCTGGATATTTATTAAAAATTATGTTATAATCCTGACATGGTAAATGATGAAGTGATTGTAAAATTTAATAATGTATCCTTCGAATGGGGGGTGGGCAAGCTAATTTTAAATGAGGCGAGTTTTGCTGTGCGCAGAGGTTCCAAAATTACTTTAATGGGGCAAAATGGTGCAGGGAAAAGCACGATTTTCCAATTAATTACAGGGCAATCTCAGCCAGAAAGTGGAGCAATTAATATAAATAATAATTTGACAATTGCTACTGCAAGGCAAGTGGTAGATAGAAAAGATTTAGATTTGAGTATAACAGAATTTTTCAAAAAATGTTTTGATGGTAAGATGTATGATATTGATAAAAAAATTAAAGATGTTTTTAAAATTGTAAATTTAGATGTTCCTTTGGATAGGAAAGTTGGAGAGCTTTCAGGCGGTCAGCAGGCAAGAGTTTTGCTGGCATCAGCGCTTATTCAAGATCCTGATTTGCTGTTATTGGACGAACCAACAAACAATTTAGATAAAGCTGGTATAGAGCATTTAACCAAGTTTATAATTGAATATCCTAAAACTTGTATTGTGATTTCTCACGATGCTGATTTTTTAAATAGTTTTACTCAAGGTGTTTTGTATTTGGATATTTTCAATAAAAAAGTTGAGCAATACAATGGCGATTATTTTACTGTTGTAGAAGAAATTAAATTGCGTCTTGAAAGAGAAAGAATGATAAACGCAAGATTAGAAAAGGAAATCTCTCAAAGAAAAGAGCAAGCTAATTTTTTTGCGCAAAAAGGAGGGCACTTAAGAGATGTGTCGGCAAAAATGAAAAAGAAAATCGAGGAGTTAGAGGAGGATGTTGTTGATGTGAGAAGGGAAGATAAAACAATAAAAGATTTTAAAATTACTTGCCAAGAAGGTACTGGGGGCGTAATTTTGCAATTAGATTCTGTCAGTATAATTAAAAACCATAAACCTGTAAATAAAAAAGTAAATATAACTTTAAATAAAAGAGATAGACTTTTATTGATTGGGCCAAATGGAATTGGCAAAACAACGCTTTTAGAAAAATTAGCTTCAGGGCATGCTAAAGGCGAGCATATTAAAGAAGGGGTAAAAATAGGATATTATAGACAAGATTTTTCAACTTTGGATTTTAATGCAACTGTATACCAAACCCTTTCAAAAGCTATGGGGGGTAGTGGATCGGAAGAAAATTTAAGATCAAGGGCTGCTGGTTTCTTGATTGATGCTGAAATTTTAAAATCAAAGATTGGATCATTATCTGAAGGTCAAAAAGGATTAGTAGCTTTTGCAGCAATCTCATTAGAAAGGCCAGGTCTTTTAATTTTAGATGAACCGACAAATCATATAAATTTTAGGCACATTCCAGTAATTGCTAAAGCGATAGATCAATTTGACGGAGCTATGATTTTAGTAAGTCATGCGCAAGATTTTGTTAGTAAAATTAATTTTGATTTCACTCTAGATTTGGGGGCATTGTAAATATATGAAAAAATCGTTGGTGTAGTATACTGGCGATTTTTTTGATATACTAAAGAATATAGTAAATATTTCATCATCCGCTAACTAGTGCAGGCTGAAAATATATGAATAAAAATAATACAATTTGGGTAATTTTGATAGTCATAATTATTTTAGTTTTGGCTTATTTGGGCTATAAGTATTATGTAATAAATTTTGAGCAAAAGAATGTAACTGAAAATTTACCACAAAAGATAATTACAGTTGTAGATCCTTTAAATGCTTCATACGCAATTGAAAATTATACATACAAATTAATTAATGGAAAAGCAGAAAAAGAAATTGCACCTGGATCTATAGAAAAAATTAAAGTTTCTATTTTTGGAGCTTTAAATTTTGGAGACTTAAACAACGATAAAGTAACTGATGCTGTTGCAATTTTAGTTTATACCACTGGTGGGAGTGGAGTATTTTATTATGTAGCGGTTGCGATAAAAGATGTAGAAAATAATACAACAATTGGAACTAATACAATATTGCTGGGTGATAGGATTGCATTTTTGAATGACTCAATAAACACAGATGAAAAAATCACGGTAAATTATGTTGATAGAAAGAAAGATGAACCATTTTCAACTCAACCATCAGTAGGCGTAAGTAGATATTTTTTTATTAGTGGAAATGCTTTAATTGAAGATTCTGGAAAGTAGTATTGTTTGAAATATTTTTATTTTTTGTATATTATAGTGATATAATATATCAAATAATATTTTTCGTTATGGTAGAAGATAGTAATAAAAAAAAGAAAATTGGAATTTTGATGCTTCATGGATTCACGGCTCATCCAAGTCAATTTGATGAATTGTCTAATTTTTTTTCTAGTAAAGGATTTAAAGTTTTAGCGCCTTTAATGGCGGGTCATGGAAAAACTCCAAGTGATTTGAGGAAAGCATCTTGTGAGGATTGGAAAAAGTCAGTTAAAGATGCTTATTTGGATTTAAAAAAAGATGTTGATAAAATGTTTATAATTGGTAATTCCTTTGGAGGGAATATGGCTTTTTGGTTAGCTCGCGAATTTAACAATGAGCAATCTGGCATTATAACTTTGGGAGCTCCAATTTGGCTTAAACATCAAAATTTTATTTTATTTCGATTAAATACATATGGATTTTTTAGGAAATATTATCGCAAGCCTAAAAGGGTTTATAAAGATGTTTGGTCATTTGTAAAAAGTTTGTTTGCGGCAAAAGATCAAAATTTGACTTATGCTCCAATTCTTTGCATGAAGGAAAGAGAAATAATACCAACAAGAAGCTTTCGGCATTTTTTATATTTTATAAAATATGACACAAAACCAAATTTAAAAAAAGTAACAACTCCAGTTTTAATAGCTCATGCCTTGGCAGATACTGTGACAATACCAAAAAGTGCAGAGTTTATTTATAATAATATTGGTTCTGAAATTAAAACTCTTTTCTGGTTTGATAGTAATTACCATGTCCTTTTAAGAGACGAAAAAAGAATGAAACTTTTTGAGAAAATTCAAAGTTTTATTAATGAGCTATCTTAAAATATGCAAACAATTCCTGAGAAATTTTTTGAATCAGCAAAAAAAATTCTGAAAAAATAGCACTTCTTTACAAAAAAGAAGATGTTTATTTCCCTATAAAATATAAAGAGCTCTCGGGAGAAATTAGAAGTTTTGCTTTTGTTTTGCAAGACAACTTTAATATTAAGAAGCAAGACAAGGTAGCAATTTTGTCTGAGAATCGACCAGAGTGGATAATTTCTGATTTGGCTATAATGTCTGTTGGTGGGATAACTATTCCTTTGCATACAACTTTAAATTCAGAAGCTATTTATAGAGTTTTGGAACATTCAGAAGCGAAAGTTCTGATTATTTCAAATATTGATTTATTAAATAAAGTTTTGCTTTATAATAATAGTTTAAGGTATTTAGAAAAGATAATTATTTTAGAAAATTTACCAGCTATCAAAAGAGCAAATTTGGGGGTTAAGGTTTTTGATTGGCAAAATTTATTTTCACAAAATAAATTAGGTAGTTTTCGCAAAATAATTATTAGCCCCAATGATCCTTGTAGTATTATTTATACTTCTGGCACAACGGGAGAACCAAAGGGCGTTGTTTTAACCCATAATAATTTTTTAAGTGACGCAGAGGCTGTAAATAAAGCAATTCCCGTAAAAGAAAATGATGTATTTTTGTCATTTTTACCATTGTCTCATGCACTGGAAAGAACTGCTGGTCAATGGATGCCAATACTTTTTGGAGCTACGATTGCATATGCAGAAAGTGCAAAAACAGTAGCTAAAAATTTGAAAGAAGTTAAGCCAAGTATTTTGATTGCAGTTCCCAAAATTTTTGAAAAGTTCCATGATGCGATTTGGGATAAAATAAATAAATCATCAAGTTTTAAAAAAAACTTGTTTAGATGGGCTTTAAGGCAGAATAAAGGAACATTAAGTTGGAAATTAGCTGATTTTTTGGTTTTTAAGAAAATAAGGAAAAATCTTGGTGGTAAACTAAGAATTACAATTTCTGGCGGAGCAAAGCTAAATGAGAACTTGGTAAAGTTTTTTGCAAAAATAGGAGTTATTATTTTGGAGGGTTATGGTCTTACTGAAACCTCGCCAGTTGCAACTGTTATAAGACAAGAAGATATGCAGGAATTTGGTAAAATAGGAGTTGGTAGAGCTCTGTCGGGCGTTGATATTAAAATTGGACCGGAAAAAGAAATTTTAATCAAAGGAGCAAGTGTTTTTACGGAATATTATAAAAATAAAGATGCGACTAAAAAAGCTTTTAATAAAGATGGCTGGTTTTGCACGGGGGATTTGGGGTTTATAGATAAAGATAATTTTTTAACTGTAATCGGTAGGAAAACAGAGATGATTGTTTTATCTGGTGGCAAAAATGTATGGCCAGAGCCAATTGAGAATTTGCTTAATAACGATAGATATATTTCGCAAGCTATGGTTTTGGGAGATGGGCAAAATTTTATTTCTGTTTTGATTTGTCCAGATTGGCAAGAAGTAGAGAGGCACTTAAAGGAAAGTAGTTTGCAGTTGCAGAGTCATCATAATCTTATAAAAGATGAATTTGTATTGAAGTTATTTCAAAGAAGAATTGATGAAAAAATAAACCCCAATTTATCTGATTTTGAAAGAATCAAAAAATTTGTTATATTGTCAGAAGAATTTTCTCAAGAAAAAGGAGAGCTGACTCCAACTTTAAAGCTTCGTAGGCATATGATTTGCATACATAACGAAAAGATTATCAAAAATATGTAGAAAATTATTTTACAAAAATTACTAAATTGGGAGAAATAAATGAAAGCTTCAGACGGGGATAAAAGCCCTGTTTTTTGGTGTTTTGTCAACTATTGACTATGTTGACAAAACAGTGTGTAACTATTGACAAGGAAGCGTAAATATGCTACAATTAGGAATTACCCTGAAGAACGGGGTTTTTAGTTAAGTAGGTATTCTGGTGAAATAAAATTTAACCAAAAAACTTATGATTACAATAAAAGCTATAAAAAATCAAATAATAAAAGGAATTTTAACTGCAAGTTATATTGTTTTGGGATTTGCTGTGGGGATTATAATATTTGCCTTGGCTATTCCTGCAGAAACTAATGCTGATTTACCAACTGGATTTTCTGTTTCCAATTTGGTGAGTACGCCAAAATTAAGCAATGGGAGCTTGACTATTTGTAAATTGGATAAGTCAGACTATGAAGTTGTCAAAACAGTAAAAATGGTAATTACAGCTTATTCAAGCACTCCAGACCAAACTGATGATTCTCCATTTATTACAGCTTCAAACAAAAGAGTAGCAGATGGAATTATTGCCAATAACTTATTACCTTTTGGGACAAAAGTAAGAATTCCTGAATTGTATGGAGATAAGATATTTGTGGTTGAAGATAGGATGAATAAAAGAAAAGGTAATTATCACGCAGATATTTGGATGGAAGAAACCCATGATGCAATAAACTTTGGTGCAAAAGTATCATATATTGAAGTTATAGAAAGCTAAAAAATAAAACAAAAAAGCTCGCCGTAAAAACGGCGAGTTTTTTGATTATGTGCCTCTATTATACCAAGTTAGAACCTATTTTCAAAACAAAGTGAGGTAATCGCACGCGCGGAGCGCGTGGTGATGTGAAAGTTTTTCGTACGCTCGACGCAAAGCCCCGCCACCGCCTCGCTTCACTCGGCAACACCAAAAAGAAAAAATGTTCCTTGCTTTTCTGATTTGCGCGGGGTGGATTTTTTTAAAATGGAAAGGACATTTTTCTTTTTGGGGTTCTGCCTTCCAAGTATTCAGGCAGTGTGGCGGGGCTTCAATTCGGACTCGGTTTTGCGAAAACTATTTTTCTGGGGGTTTGGATTTTCGCAAAACCGAGACTAATTTGTTTTTGGATTTTGTCCGCGCGGAGGAGGGGTCTGGGGAGGAATCCGCGCGGGCTTTTTGGGGCGGGGCTAGGGTTTCCAGTCTTTAATAATCAAATGTCTTGCTTTGAGTTCAACAATCAATTTTTGTTTTTCTTTCCACTTTAGCTTTCGGACATATTCAATTGGCAATGTTATGGAAAAGCTGTTGCCTCCGGCAACTTTGGAAAGTTTGCGAATGTTATGATTTTGAGATTTTTGAGTTGGCATTGTTTTAGTTCATGAATACTTTCATGATGATTATTTATTTCCCATCAATTCGTTTATTTTGGCCAAGGTGGTTTTGCCGACATAGCCAGTTCCTTTGGCAAAACCCCATGGTGTCAAAATATCTTTGGTGTATTTTTCTTGGAATTTGATTACTGCTTTTTTGGTGAGCAAGCCGAAGTAATTCGTTTCCTTGCCTGGCGAACCAGCGCCGGTATCAGCAATTTTCGTATCTGGGTCGGAATTGAGGAAAATTTGCAAGCGTTTAATATCGGCATTTGTTTGCTTGTATTGCAGATACTTAGTAAATGGATTGATAAACGGAAGATTGGTATATTGCTGCAAATTTTCCGTTGAGGTAGTACTAGATTTTAGACTGATTGTACTTGAAGTAAGAGCGTTGCTCGTCGTTCTTCCGTATGCAGTGTAAAATTGAACATAAACCTTATATGTTCCGTCGGGACAGGTTGGAGTTTTAATTGCACCACCAAGTTTTGAGCACAAGTCCCAATGTTTGGAAGCGACGTAATCTTCTTGACTGGCATCAGTGAAATCACCAGTCATTGATATCGCCACTTTCTTTATATCTGCTCCGGCATTGAAGTTGAGAAATACATTTCTGTTTGAAGTCGTTAGCGCTCCGTTGTTGATGTTAATTTTAAATCCGCCTAACGGAACGGTTGGCAATGTCCACATGGCCGGTGAGCCACCACCTCCCCCGCAACCGCTTGTTGATTTTGTCGTGGAAATTTCGGTTGTTTCTGTTCCGTCACCATTTCGGTATATGACCGAGTAAGTATATGAATTACCACAAGACAATCCGGAGTCTGTCCATGAATTAGCTTGTATCCAGTCGGAATTGGCACCAGAACGGGAGAAATAATATCCTGATGAACCGCTTGTGTCATTTGAAAAACTATCTACGGTTAAAGTTATATTGTTTGAATTTAGAGAAGCAGAAAGATTGGTTGGAGTATCGACTAAAGTGTATTTGCTTGCTTGCGTTCCATAGCTCGAAATATTATTTTGATTATCTTTAAATTTAACATCGTAAGTATATTGTGTATTTGGCAATAAGTCGGAATCAGTTAGTGAGGTTGTGGAAGTCGCTATATATCCTAATTCTGTTGCAGAATTTCTTCTTGCCTGCCACTGATAAAGACCGGAACCGTTTTCTGTTACTGTTGCGGGTTTAATTATTTGAATTGATGAGGTTGCGATTGTTCCAAAAGTCGCCACACCAACAGAAGACGGCGCAACATTATCCACTCCAAAAGCATTACTAGTAACCCAATCCGTTGCGCTTGTTATTCCATCATTTGGTCTTATCCTTACATATACTGTGCTGTCTTCTGTGGTTGGCAAATCAGTTGTACTGTTCCAAACAAAGCTGTGGTCTATTCCGGGAGAAACCGTGCTAGTTAAACCAGTTAGTGCATCTCCTCCTGTTCCTTTGGTTGCGTCATACCAAGTTGATCCATCTGTCGAATACTCAATTCCAGATGATCCTGTTTGAGAAATATTCACAGTGTCTGCTTGATCGTCAATTAAGTTATAGTTTACCGTTACTAGACCTGATCCCCAAGTTGAAAAATCGTTATCAAAAGTGACAGATGGCGCTGTATTTCCTTGAGTGATGTCGAAAGTCACAGAAGAATACCCAGCATTATAAGTAAATACAATCACCCCACTACCATTGGAGGTCTGTGAATCAAGAAGGGTTTGGGGACCGCCATGGGTATAATAAATGTTGTAGAGAGTGTTTGGTTGCAGATTCCCAACGGTATAAATGGTGGTAGTTGCCACGGAACTGGAGGCTGTCCACTGTTTAGAATATGTGTCACTAGTGTTCCAATTATTTATAGAGATATCCATATAATCGGAAAAGTCGTTTGTATTGTATGCACCGATTCCGCCTGACGGTGTTACGGACAATGTAGCCTTATTTGAACCTACCACAGCTAAATTTGTAGATGTACCATCTCTAAATTTGCCATCATTATAAATTCGTGCGCCAGTAGTTATGTCGATCACATCTGTACCAATTGTATGCCTTGGATAATAAAGATAGCGCGCGAGTTGGGCAATCAGAAGATGCCCCGCATTATTTGGATGAACGCCAGTATCACCATAATAATAATTACGATAGTCCCCTCTAAGCATCATCCTATCCAGCCATGAATCATAATTAATAGAATTCAAAGCCGCGTATGTACCAACGGTGGCATTCACCGCCAGCGGTTTTGTCTCGACGGGGGTCGCGCCTCCGTGACTTCCAACACCAAGCCAAATTGGTGTTGCGCCACGATCAGCTATCTTAGCAAGTATTTGAGTATCTATTGTGTCGGCAAATCCCTGATTTGTCGTGTTCGCGGGAAATGTATTGTAAGTATTATTTATACCAACAGCTAAAAAGATTGTGCTTGGAGATTGTTCAGTCAAAACTTTATCTACCAAAAATCTTGCACCCTCAATATGAAGTGATCCGATACTGGCATTTGCCCCGGTTACAACAGAAAGTCCTGTTAGATTGCCAAATACAGTCCAGACCTCATTTCCAGCTGTAGGCCCAGTAAGCCCTCTCATTATTGAATCCCCGACGAAAGCAGCTTTATTTGAAGTGAGAGAAAGCCCTGTTGTAGCTGGATTTGATACCGCTCCAACATCAGCTCCACTCCACGCATTCCCCAGAAGATCAGTCGCTGGTAATGCTGTGATGTCGCCTTTTCCAGCTGCATATGACCCTGCTCCTATGGCGTGGGTAGTGGGGTCTAATAATGGATTTACAAACCAATTTGAAATATCGACTGGAATCTGATAATTAGCCGCATACACAACTTCATCGTAGCTTGTATTATCCGCAATAGTGTCAGCCCAGAATACGTTATTTTTCAACACCAATGCTGTAGGATTATTAAAAACATAGGTCTCTCCTGTTGAAAGGAGCCAGATCGCTCGTTTTGAGTAACCGGGTTGCGAGGTAATAAAAATATTATTTTTTATTACATATTGATCTGCGGTAGGTATGCCAATACCGTAACTCCTAATCTTCTCGATCGTGTTGTTTGTAATATTTATTATTATTTTGTTTGCAGTATCGTTAAGTTCTATAACTCTATAAACCTCAGAAATATAGTTGGACCGAATATTAACGGTCGATGTGGCACTAACGGTACCACCAAAATAAACTAATCTCCCAATATTAGTAATGGTATTCCTCTGAAAAGTGAGTGAACCAGAGAAAGTATTTCTGAGTATAAAAGCGTTATTGCCCGTTGAAGTTTCATTATGATCTAGGGTGCTATCTTGAATTATAAAAGTCGCGCTACTTTCTGGCCAAAGCCATTGACCCGCAGCTGAGTTCGTATTAGTAAAATTAACTGCACTAAATGTTATAGAATACGAACTATAAATCAAATAGTTTGCAAGTGCTGCCGGTATATTTATAGTTCCTCCATGAATAGTCACTGGACCTGAGCCAGCAGCAACAGCAACCGTGATGCCTGCTGTCGGCGTTAGAATTCCGGAGAGTTCAATTGTGTCCCCAAGATGCACCCTGTTTCCCGTTAAAGAGTGCTCCAATGTTAGCCATGCATCAGAAGTATTATTTGTCCCGCCGTTGCTATCTGATCCAGCACTTGCGTTAACATAATATGTCGCCGCACTCGCCGATTTTGCAAATAGAAAACAGCTTCCCAAAATTACCAAAACAAAAATAAATTTCTTTGAATTACGAAACTAAGTTTTGAGTAAAATTTTCATTTAATCAAAACCTGCCTCGAAAAATCAAGTTCTTACTTTTTTCTAAATTGTGATAAGCTTTTCTCAATTTTTTCTCTTT
>CAINMG010000148.1 GCA_903850725.1 Candidatus Staskawiczbacteria bacterium | reverse complement strand
TTTTAAATTCCAATCTTTGGTCTAGAAAAGATATTTGTATAAATTTTTTAATTGCACATGAAATGGCTCACGCAATCAATAGAGATAAACATATTTTTGATAGTTGGGGTCCCGAGAAGAGAGCGGATAGACTGGCAATAAAATGGTTGTCTAAACACTATAAAAAAGAGGATTTATTAAAACAAGCAAACTATTTAAAATTAAAAAATTGAATTATTTTTTAAAAGTGATAATATAAAATTAACAATTAAGTAAGTAATCTAAATCAGTAGAAATACTGACATGATGAAAAGTCTCGCTAAAGCATAAAGAACCTGTAGTTAGGATCTTGCTTTAGCGAGCCATGTCTGGAAACGGACATGAGTGGTCGAAAGACTGCTAACCTAGCTGCAGGCTTTTTGTTTATTAAAATATAAAAAAAATGGAACTTTATTTAAAAATAGCTAAAAATTTAATTGCTTCTGGTGAATATAAAAAAGCTATAGAAACATTAGATATGGCGTTGGAGAGTGATCCAAGTCATGAATTGGTATTAGAATACAAAGGGTTTGCTTTAATTAATCTTGAAGAATATGAAGAAGTATTAAGTGTTTATGATACTATCTTAAAAATTAATCCTATAAATGAGCGGGCGTTAGAATATAAGGCACTTGCTTTAACTAAATTGGGAGGATATATTGATGCATTAGAAATATGTGAGCAATTATTAAAAATTCGCCCTAATGATGAAATATATCTAAATAAAAAAGCTTGTTTGCTTAGTATGGTCAATAGAAATCAAGAATCAATAACATTATGTGATGAAATTTTGAAAATTTATCCTGAAAATACGGATGCACAAGCTACTAAAAATAGTGTATTGAATCATATTAAAAAGCTTCAGGAACTAACGGAGTATGCGAATGAGAATCGGGAAGTTTTTTTCCCAGCGTCTATTCAAAAAACAAATAATCAAAAAAATAATGATTTTACTGAATTTAAAAAATTAGGAAGTAATGATATAGCATTATACTGGAAGGCAATTAAATTAGGTAATGACAATAAATATCAGGAAGCGTTGGAGATATTTAATAAGATATTGGTAACAAATCCAGACAATACAGAAGTGAAAAACTGCAGAGATATTGTGTTAAAAAAACTTGGCAAAAAAGAACTATTCTGATATGAACTTATTTAAAAATAGAAAATTATACATTTTGATAACCTGCGTGATTGTTATTTCAACTGTCGGATTTTTTGTTTATAAAAGCTTTTATGCAAAACAAGTCATTGTGCGACAAAAGTGTCCAGAATATTATGCAGAAGATGACACGGGAAAAGCAGAATATAGATATGCAATGACTGAATGGACTGCTGAATATTTTAAAACACATTCTGAAGCAACAATGTCTGATTGGTCAAAAGCAAAAGCTAAGCTCTGGAAAGATAATAATTGTACTGTGGCAATAGAGAGATTAAAAATGTCAGGTAGGGTAGAGGATCTGAAACCTTATGAGCTGGTAGATATTGCCATGCAAGATGCAATAGTTAGCGTATTATCAGGGGTTTTACACTATGATGCCAGTGAGCTTGGGTTTTCATTTAACTATTCAAATGATATGTATGTTATGAGCGATACAGAAGATCCTCGCTTATACATTATTCCAGATGACGGAAGTGAGCCAATAACCGCAGTAGTAATAAGTGCAATGCTTAATGATCCTCAAATGACACCGCTAGAGTGGCTAAATGGGCCCTATTCAGGGGCTGATATGTCAAAAGGGTACAGCAAACTAACTATAGATGGCCAAGAGGCAATTTCAATGAATGATGGAATCTGGATTGTGGTTAATACGCCAAATAATAAAAGGCAGTTGAGTGTTGCAACTTTGCCTTTAGAAAATCCTAGCGAATCACTTAAAGCTGAAATGAATAATATTGTGAATTCAATTATTTTTAATAGATAAAAACTGAATAAAGTTCTATAATACGATACTTACGACACTTACGATATTTTTGTTATGTTGCAGGTTTTTCAAAATCTCCGACTTACCTGAATGAAAAAGAAAAAAATGATAAAGTTAGTTAGGTTGAGTTAGATGCAATTTCTTGTAATTTATGCTTTTCAAGGAGCTTTTCTTCAATGATACAAGTTCGCATAGACAATAACCCTCGGAGCATAAAAAAGAGCCACCTTTCAATTTTGTGGTTTTTTGTTTATAATGAAATATAATTAACTTAAAAAAATATGGAGCAAGATTCTCAACAACAAGAAAATTATAATCAACCAACAGTCAACCCTGCTTCTTCTCCAAATAAAAATAGTAAGTGGCTTTTGACTATTGGTATTATTATTTGCGTATTTATTTTAGTAAGTGTAGTTAGTAGTTATTTTATCTATCAATATCTTACAAAGTCAAAAGTAGATAATAAACCTGTAATCAGTAACTTTTCATCAAAATTTTTTTCTCCCCAAGCAAATTTTGAATTAACATTACCTGATGGTTGGCATTCATACGATGTATCCGAAGAAGATTTGCCTCGTGATCTGATGGAAAAAGAAGGTGTTTTATTCTCGTTTATAAAAAGCAATACATCATGCGTACTCACTTATGGGTTATTCTTGCAAAAGAACATTTTAGATAAGTACGATCAAACTTCTTTTGCTCAACGTGTATTTACTACTGATAAAGATCAGCTAGATTCTTCCTGGTATGTGCACGATTTTTTTCGTCCGCAAGAATTGGTATTTTTATGGGAAGGCGAACAACCCATAGCTCATGAGGTAAGGACTGTTAGACATCCTTTTCCACAAAGTACTATTGATAATTATTACTATGCATTTGCTTTATATAATAAAGATGGATTAGAAGTTGATAGACAATGTGATAAAGATGTTTCAAATATATTATCTTCAATTAAAAGGAAATTTAACCACATAGATAAATTAAACGATGGTATATTGTATATCGCAGATATATACAATGCGACCGATAAAATAGTTTTTACCCCAGAGGGGAAAATAGAAGGTTTTTCTTTCACAGAATTTTATTCTAATACATGGATTTCGCCATTTTTATTAAATGATTCTTTGTATTTTCTAAATGACGGAAAAATATATTTACTAAACTTGTTAAGTGGAGAATCTGTTATTATTCCTAACATTGATTATTCTAATGGATCAGTTAACAATTTTTCTATTATAGGCAATGATTTGTTTTTTCTTTTTAGCAAAGTTTGTAATTTGCATGATTGTGATAATAATCTTTACAAATACAACATGGTTGAAAAAACAGCGACCAAGTTAGCCTCTAAAGTTAAATCTCGCGAAATTTTAGGTATGAATGAAGATAAGGATTCTCTTTATTTAGCTCAGGTTTGGGGAGATGCTGGCTGTTTTTCAAAGTCGTTGGAATCATATAATTTTGGTACAAAAGAATTAATAGATGGTGAGGAATATAGTGGTTGCGAAGGAGAGAAAAAATCTGAAGGAGCTAAAGCAAAATATATGGAATTTGTTAATAAACTTAGTCCTGTAATATATATTGCAGACTATTTGGTAGTTCGTGATCAAAAAATATATTTATCTAATTCTAAATTAAATTCCATAAACCATAGAAAGGAATTTCGATATGTAACAGATAAAGCAAGGATTATTTCTGCCGAATAA
>CAINMG010000147.1 GCA_903850725.1 Candidatus Staskawiczbacteria bacterium | reverse complement strand
ATAAAAAAAATATAAATATATGGAAATTATTCCACCAAGGAAAATAAAGATTATTGATGTGCAAGGCAAAGGAAGAGGTGTTGTGGCCACAGAAGATATTAAATCAGGTGAGATAATTGAAATTTGCCCAATTATATTTATATCTGAGAAAGAAGGGGATTTTTTTGAAAAAAATAAAACAAGTTTAAATTTCTATTGGCTTTTGCAACCAGAAACTAATAAGTCATGTATAATGTTAGGATACGGATCTTTGTATAATCATAGCATAAACCCCAATGCTGAAGTTGATTATGAAACAAAAGAGTCAAAAAACTATTTATTTTTTAGAGCATTAAAAGATATAAAATCGGGAGAGGAAATTGTTTTTGATTACCAATCAGATAGTGGAGAGGAGTTTTTAAAATTAAGTTAAAAATAAATTTATTAAATAAAAATATATGGAAATTATTCCACCCAAAAAAATAAAAATTATTGATGTACAGGGTAAGGGAAGAGGAGTTGTGGCCACAGAAGATATTAAATCAGGTGAGATAATTGAAATTTGTCCAATTATATTTATATCTGAAGAAGAAGTAAATTTTATTAAAAATAGTTCAGAAATTTTAAAATATTATTATTTGTGGCAATATGCTATAAATAAATATTGTTTGATGTTAGGTTATGGTTCAATATATAATCATAGTCTTGCTCCAAATGCAGATGTTGATTATAATACTCAAAGTCCTGAAAATTATTTAACATTCCAAGCAATAAAAGATATAAAAACCGGCGAAGAGATTTTAATTGATTATGAATTTGATGACAATAAAGAAGATTTTTTAAAATTAGATTAGTATTAAATAAAATATAAAATGGAAACAATAAATAATAATGGTAATAGTAATGGTCATAATGGAAAAGAGCTTTTGCTTCCTCAGGTTTTAGAGCATGATAAAAACCCTAAAAAGTTTTTGTTTGTAGGTTGGGAAAGTTTGTCTGGTGATTTAGCTATGCAAATTAAAAAAGAAGGGCATGAAGTGAAGGTATATTTTAAAACCGGCGAAGGTGCAGATAAAGATGTTTACGATGGATTTTTAGAAAAAGTTGCAGATTATAAAGAGTTTATATCTTGGGCAGATGTTATTGTTTTTGATGATGTGGGTTTTGGCAAACAAGCAGATGATTTAAGAAAGCAAGGCAAGCTTGTTGTAGGAGGATCTGAGTACACAGATAAGCTTGAAGAGAATAGAGAATTTGGACAATCTGAAATGAAAAAAAATGGCTTACTTACACTTCCTCATTGGGATTTTACTGACTATGATTTAGCTTTAAAATTTATTGAGGAAAATCCTGGCAGATATGTTTTTAAGCCTTCAGGATTTATTCAATCAGATGCTAAGGGGATTTTGTTTTTAGGTAAAGACGAAGATGGCAAAGATATCCATGAAATAATTAAATCAAACAAAAAAGTTTTAGAAAAAAAGGTAAAGCAATTCCAGCTTCAAAAATTTGCTTCTGGGGTTGAGGTAGCTGTTGGAGCCTTCTTTAATGGTAATGACTTTATTTACCCTATAAACATTAATTTTGAGCATAAGAAGCTGTTCCCTGGAGATATTGGACCTTATACTGGTGAAATGGGCACTTTGATGTATTGGTCGCTTCCAAACACAATATTTAAAACAACTTTGGAGAAAATGAAAGAAGATATCAAAAAATCTGGTTATGTGGGGTATATTGATATTAATTGTATCGCAAACGCTAGGGGTATTTATCCTTTGGAATATACTTGTAGATTTGGTTATCCGCATATTTCTATTGCAATGGAAGGAGTTATTTCTGAATGGGGTAATTTTTTATATAAAATTGCCAAGGGAGAAAGTCTTGAACTAAAAACCAAAAAAGGTTTCCAAATAGGAGTTATTTGTGCAGTGCCACCATTTCCATATGATGATAAAACAGAAATGAGTATTTATAAAGATTTATCAATTATTTTTAAAAAGCCAAATTTAGATGGAATTCATTTGGGAGATGTAAAATTAGTTGATAACCATTGGCAAATAGCAGGGGACACTGGCTATGCTTTGGTTGTAACAGGAAGTGGCATTACGGTTGAAGATGCAAGAAAACAAGTTTATGGAAGATTAGAAAATATACTTTTGCAAAATATGTTTTATAGAACAGATATTGGTTTAGGCTGGAATGAAGATTCTGATAAACTCCAAACCTGGGGATATTTATATTAGATTTATAACAGACCTATTGACATAGGTTTGTTATTTTGCTATACTTACTTTAGTTAAGTAAAGTGAATTAATTTTTATGTTTACAATAAAAGACAATAAAAAAATAAACGATTTAATGGATGCAATTTTATTGCTCAAGAATTCTGGTGAAGCCAAGAAATTTTTTCGTGATTTATTAACAGAAAAAGAGCTTAAAGAATTTGGCAATAGATGGAAGGCCGCTAGAATGCTTTCAAATGACATTTTATATATAAGAATAGAAAAAGAAACTGGTTTAAGTTCAACAACAGTTGCTCGAATTTCTAAGTGGCTAAATAATGGTAAAAACGGATATAATCTGATTATTAAAAGAATTAAGGCATCAGCAAATCATCATTCTCAACTTTTGGTTGGGAAAGGTTTGCGGTGAAATTTTTAAAATAATTTTTTAAAGTTTAAACTCAGCCCCTTCCTAACCAGGAGGGGGTTTTGTTTGCCTACCTAAAATGGCAAATTTGTACTTTGATAAAGGGGTCGCAGTGATTAATTTTCATGAGTTTGTTTTGAATAGCTCAGTCGTTGCTAAGAGAATCTACCGGGAAGATTACCATTTCACGACAAATCGGGGCGTTGTAATCTCTCATGAAGTTAGAATTGAGCTCAAAAGGCTTCTGTCTAGCTTCAACAATCAGGTTGGCGTTGAGAGAACACCGTACTACAGAATCGATGCGTTTTTTGATGATGAGTCTTTGTGGGTATTGGAGATTAACGCATCGTTCGTGGATGGCTGGGGTACAGCACTTAACCTTGCTCGTGCCAGTGGCATTGGAGTTAATCCAACACTGTTGGTCTTCCCGACATTTTTCGCTAGCAAGAGTTGGGAGTACATGCCTGAGCTGGAACTGTTTGTGGATGAACTTGCAAGACTTGGGTTCTCTGGCCATCACATCCACGAATTGCATGGTAACGGAGTAGATGCGACTTATGTTTATGGTCGCGTCGGTTCAAAAGATCAGCCGAACATATTACCATACGATGGACTTCGGTTGGATAACAAGCTCAATCTTAGCTTGTTGAGTCGGGGGTGGGATAGTGTCGCGGTAAAGATTCCGCGGCATTACATTAACCGCTTTGATTCGTGGGAAGAAATTCCTACGGACGTTGTCCTAAAGTTCTGCGACAAGAGCAGTTTGGAGTGCAAACAAACTCGTCAGAGCGTTTTGTTTGATAAGCCGTCTGGCAAGGCCCCGTTCATTAGGAGGTGTTATCGAGAAGAAAAGCTTATCGCACAGAACTTTGTGCAACCCGTCAAGCACAACGGGAGCAGTTGTCAATTAGTTATTCTTGCGATTGGCGAAGAGCCAATAACCGGTTACGTGCAATACAGCCGGGAAAGAATTATCAATGACAATTCTGTTCATGGTCCCTTGCAGTTCGTTTGAGGCACGGGGCGCGCCTTTATTGCGCCCCTTATTTTTTTAAAAATATGAAAACAATTATATTTGACATTGATGGAACGCTTACAGATATGTGGCCCATAGAAGAGGTAGTGCTTTTATATATGACTAACGGGAAATATAAAGGAAAAATTAATGCTTTAAAGCTATCTGGAATTTCTGATACATGCAAAATTTATAAGCAAGTGTGGGATAAAAATATTAGTAAAAAAAATTATTTCAATTTTTATAATAAATCTTTCAATACATTAATCATAAATAACAAGTTTCCAGCCATAAAAAAATATCCACTAGTAAAGTGGATAAAAAACAATGTAAATAAATATAATTTTGTTTATGCTACCGGAGGGCAACGTTTAGAGACTTTGTATGTTTTGAGGAAACTTGGTTTGTTGGCATATTTCGATATTAAGAATTCAATTGATAAAAGCAATTGTCGATTTTCAAAAAAAACAGGAATTCCTTTTAATATGATTAAGAAAAAATTTAATGATTGTTTATTGATTACTGACAGTAAAAATGACTGTACTGGTGCAGTTCTAGTAAAAGTACCTTTTATTTTACTAGGCGGGGAAATAGTATTTCGCTTTTGCCACTTTGGAGAATAGCTTTGATTCTTTCTGAGGTGCTTGGTAAAAATGGATTTAGTAAATTACTTATTTCATTTATGGTGAATAATAAATCACTTAAAACTTCTTTGGCTTTCTCAACTTCTTCTGGAGTTTTGGCACTCCATGGAGTTGTTTCATTAATATATTTATCACACCAACTGATAAGCTCCCAAATTACAATTAATGATTCATTGAATCTAAAGTCGTTTAGAGCTTTATTATAGGCATTTTTAGTTTTTAAAATTTCGTTGGTTAATTGGTTATTATTAGCTTGTAGCTTGTAGTTTGTAGCTTGTAGCTTTTGAGCCATTGTAACTACTCTGGCAACAAGGTTACCAATTCCTCCTGCTAAATCAGAGTTATATCGGGCTTCAAATTTTTCAATTGTAAAATCCCCATCTTCTGCAGAGGGAATTTCACGAAGTAAATAATATCTAACTGCATCTGTGCCATACTTGTTTGCTAATTCAATAGGATTTACTACATTGCCAAGAGATTTTGACATCTTTTGTCCATTTGAAGTAATAAAGCCATGAATAAAAATTTGCTTTGAATTTGGTAGGCCTGCTGACATTAGCATTGCTTGCCACATTGAAGATTGCTGACGCAAATTATCTTTTCCTGCTACTTGAAGTCCTGGCCAAAAATCATTAAATTTTTCTTGATCTTCTGGCCAACCTAAAACAGAAATATAATTTTCTAAAGCATCAAACCAAACATACATTACATGTTTGTCATCATTGGGAACTTCAACGCCCCAAGGCATTTTTTCTTTTAAGCGTGAAATACTAAAGTCTTCAAGACCTCTTCTTGTAAATTCTTTTATTTCATTATATTTGCCTTCTGGGATAACAAAATTGGGATTTTTTTCATAAAAATCTAAAAGTGGCTGTTGATATTTTGAATATTTAAAAAAGTAATTTTCTTCTTCTATAATTTCTATATCTCTATTTGGGTGAATAGGGCATTTACCATCAACTAATTCTGAGTCTGTTTTTTCTAGCTCGCATCCGACACAATATTTTACTTTATAAATTTTTTTATAAATATCTCCAGCTTCAAAGCATTTTAACCAAAATGCTTGAGCTGATTTTATATGACTTTCGTCTGTAGTTCTTACAAAATTATTATAACTTAAATTTAAAGCTTTTTTTAAATCTTTATTTTTTTCTGCAAAACCATCGCAATAAGCTTCAGGAGGCAAGCCTTCTTTTTCTGCGCCAAGATAAATTTTTAAACCATGCTCATCTGTGCCTGTATTAAAAAATACCTCTTTGCCAAGATTTTTTTGATAGCGGGCAATAACATCTGCTTGAATGATTTCTAAAGCGAAACCAATATGTGGCTCTGCGTTTACATATGGTAGGGTAGTAGTGATATAAAATTTTTTGTTTTCCATGATATTTATGTTATTATATTATATTGAGTAATCTTATCATAATTATCAAAAAAATCCACTATAAATGATTTTATTAGTTCACATAATTTTTGGAGTAGCAATTGCGTCTTTGTCGGGTAATCCTTATCTGGCAGTTTTGCTGGCTCTTTTGAGCCATTATTTTTTAGATTTATTTCCTCACGTAGAATATCCAATAGATAATTTAAAAAATATAAAGAATAATTTTAAGCGAGCTTTTCCAGAATTGTTATATTTAATTTTAGATTTTACTTTGGGAATTTTATTTGTTTTTGCTTTTACGGATAGAAGTTTAATATTTTTCTTCTGTGCCCTTGTTTCGATCATCCCTGATTCCTTAACGGTTTTATCAGTAATTGTGCCCAATAAAATTTTAGAAATACATGATATTTTTCATCGTAAGTATATTCATTTTTTAAGAGATAAATCAATACCGAATTTTTGGAGAATTTCTACGCAAATTTTAATTGTCCTAATTTCTGTATATATTTTAAAATAAAAAACATAATAAAAAACAGCTTACAAAAAATTAATTTAAGCTGTTTCTCTTTTGATAAAAGTTAGCTTTCTACTGGTTCTTGACCATTTCTTTTGCTTTCGAGAAATTCCTTTACAAATTCATAAATTATTCCAAATACTGGTACTGCAAATATTGTTCCTAAAAATCCAAACATTATAGCTCCTACAAGCAAAGATATTAAAACTAGCACAGGGGGTAGGTTTATAAATTTCTTCATTAAAATAGGGGACAAGAAATTATTTTCAATTCCTTGAATTAAGAGTACAGCAACAACTGTATATAATGTTAATATCCATGAGCCAGATAGTATGGAGAACCCAACAACTAAAATATAAGTTACTAATGGGCCAACATAAGGAACAAAGTTCAAGAAACCTGAAATCAATGCTAACGTGAAAGCATATTTTATTCCAAGGATATAGAAAATTATAAAAGAAGCTAATCCCACAAAAAGGCAGGCTAAAATCCTAGCGCCAAACCAGCCAGAAACTTTATTTTGCGCTTTCTCAAAAAGAGTAATAATAGTGCTTTCATATTTCTTTGGGCTAAGCAGGACCAGGAATTTCTCAGGGCCCTTGTCTTCTATTGAGATAAAGAAGGCTAGGGCAAATATAAAAATTGTTGAAGCAATTCCTCCAAAAAATGCAACTATAGCTTTAACAATGCTAGTTGAGCTATCCTGTAGTCTTAATAAAAGGTCCTGAGTTAAGCTTTCAAAATCTTTAGCAAATTCAAGGCCAATATTTTTTAGCAGTGGGTTAATTTTTTCGAAATATTCTGGGATGTTTTGGTATAATTGTTTTAATTCAAAAATAAAAAGTGGGGCAGTAAGATACACAATAAAACCCAAAATCAATAGAACAGAAAAATATGTTAAGGTGACAGCTAGAATTTTTGGAAGCTTGAGCCACTTTAAAAAATTAATAGCAGGCTCTACTAATAATGAAATAATTAGCGCGAAAGCAAACCAAACAGCCACATCTCTAACAAGATATAAGATATACAATATAAAACCAGCTAAAAATACTTTAACTATTGTTTGCCAAGAAATATCTAAAGTGTTTTCTTTGTTCATAATAAATTACAATCTTAATAAATTCTCTAATTTTTCTTTTTCCGACTCCTCAATCGGACCTATTACAGCTAAATTTAATTTTTCATTAACAAAAATATCTTCTGCTACCTTATTTATATCATTTACTGTTACTTTGTCAATTAATTTTAATTTCTCTTCTGGGGATAATAGTTTTTGGTTCATTACTTCTTGTGAAGCATAGTAAGAAGCTTGAGAGTCTGAGCCATCTAAAGATAAGCTTGTTGTGCCTCTTAAATAATCTTTGGCCTTCTTTAATTCTTTTGCAGTTATTTTATTATTTTTTAAATCTTTATATTCAGCTAAAACCAAGCTAATGGCTTTTTCTAAGCTATCATTTTTAATTCCAGCTTGAGTTACCAAGAATCCTGTATCTGTGGTAGTGTCTTGTGACGTGTGGATGTAGTAGCCTAAGCCGTTCCTTTCTCTCACAGAAATAAAAAGGCGGGAGCTCATGTTGCCACCTAAAATTATAGACATTAAGCTTAAGGCATATCTTCTTGGGTCATACATATTGTAAGATCTTACCCCTAAACAAAAGTGTGTTTGATCGGTTTTTTTGTAGTGAATTAAAACTTGTGGTTTTGTTTGAATTTCTTTTGTAGCTTCTTTTTTGGGCAATTCTGTTGTTTTGACTTTCGTAAAATATTTATTTATTTTACTTTCAATTTGTTTTGAGTTTATAGCTCCTGCAACGCAAACAACTGTGTTTTGTGTTGAGTAGTGATTTCTAAAATAATCTAAAATTTTCTCTCTATCAAAACTTAAAATATTTTCTTTTTCACCGACAATTCTCCAACCTGCTGGTTGGTCGCCATAAAGCAAGTCTTCAAAAAGCTCTCCAACGTAAGCCGTGGGAGTATCTAAATACATATTTAACTCTTCTACAATTACGCCTTTTTCTCTTTGAATTTCCTCTTCTTCGAATTTGGAATTTAAAAACATATCAGAGATCCAGTCTAGTGCCACATCAGTATTTTTTTTATCAACTTTTGCCCAGAATCCTGTAATTTCTTTTGAGGTAAAGGCGTTGTATTCTCCGCCAATTCTATCTAATGTTTCAGAAATTATTAAAGTATTTGGTCTTTTTTTGGTGCCTTTAAAAAACATATGCTCTAAAAAATGAGAAATCCCATTTTGCTCTTTAGTCTCATATTTTGCTCCTGTCCCAACTAAAATTAAAACAGTTACAGAATTAGCATTCTTCATTGGAATTGTAAGCACTCTCAATCCATTTTTTAAAGTTGTTTTATTATATTTTTTCATATTTTATATACGAATCGTTAATTTTAAAATCTTCTAGTAAATGCGTTGGTTATTAAGCCAAGCAAGAACGGTATAAACCAGAAAGAAAATATTATTATAAAAAATATTGTCAATCCGCTAACTTTTTTTTCTGGGTTTAGGCCTCTGAGTTCTGGGTGTTTATGCATATATAGTTTGTGGAAAATGATTGTCAAAACACTAAGAGTACCATCAATTATGGCACAGGCAGCTAGAATTCTATAGTAAAACTGACCAAGGACTGCTTCTGGGTTGTGCAGATGAACAATAGGTTGAAGTATCAAAAATACTAATGCGATAAATATATAGTTTCCATAAATAATATTGTCTATGTGTTTTTCTTTACCAAAAGCTTTTGATAGAATATCAGAATGTAGGGCTGCAAAAATTGCTATTGCATATGTAATAAACATTTTGGAAACTGTGTCATGTGAGACAATATCCCAAATTCCAAAAACGCTGGTAATAAAACTAATTACTACAATAAAAAATAATGTATTTACTAAAAAGGATAATCGATTGTACTTTTTAGCTCTTTCTTCATCCCAAATAAACAATAGTCCGATTAAGGCGTGAGCAAAAGCTACTAATAATGTATAAAATGTTTTGGCGGTTATTTCATTAAATTCTCCCACTAATACTGTTACTACCGCAACAATAGATGATATCACCAAGCACCCAATTAAAACAAATAATAAATATTTTTTAATTTTAGCGAAATCTAACATATTTTATTCTAATATTTTATAAATGATAAAAATGAATTTTTATCAGAAATAAGATTTTAGTGGTTAATTTTATTTGATATGTAATTTTTTAGATCTGTAATTTTTATTCTTTCTTGTTTCATTGTGTCTCGGTCACGAAGAGTGACAGTGCTATCTTCTAAGGTTTGAAAATCCACAGTTACGCAAAATGGAGTTCCAATTTCATCTTGTGAATAATATCTTTTGCCAATATTCCCCCTGTCATCAAAAATTGTAACAAAATCTTGCTTTAAATTTTTATAAACTTCCTTAGCTTTTTCTACTAGCTCTGGTTTGTTTTTTAAAAGAGGGAATACAGCTACCTTGTATGGAGCCAAGCTTGACTTTAATTTTAAAACAACTCTATCGTTTTCTTCTGCGTAAGCATCACAAAGAATTGCTAGAACAGATCTATCTACGCCAAAGGTTGGTTCAATTACATGAGGGTAAAACTTTTCACCAGATTCTAAGTCAGCATATGGAGCTTCTTGTGTAAAGTGATTTTTTAAATCAAAATCTGTTCTATATGCCAAGCCATAAAGTTCTTTTTTGCCAAAAGGATAGTCAAATTCAAAGTCAATTGTCCGTTTGCTGTAATGAGCTAGTTCATCTTTGGGTACTTCAAGTTCATGAATTTTCTCTTTATTTAAGCCAAGTTCATCTGTCATCCAAAGTTTCATTTCATTTTGCCACATTTCAAAAGTTGTTTGCCAATCGCTCTCTTTGATAAAATATTCAATTTCCATTTGTTCAAATTCTCGCGTTCTAAAAATAAAATTTCCTGGAGTGATTTCATTACGAAATGCCTTACCAACTTGAGCTATTCCAAAAGGTATTTTTTTCCTGGAAGTTTCTAAAACATTTTTAAAGTCTACAAACATTGCTTGAGCAGTTTCTGGCCTAAAATAAACAATGCTATCAGTATTTTCTACAGGACCTAGAAAAGTTTTTAACATTAAGTTGAATTGTTTAGCCTCGGTTAGTTCTCCCTTACAATCTGGGCATTTATCTTTTTCTAATTGGTCTTTTCTAAATCTGTTGTGACATTTTTTGCACTCTACAAGTGGATCTGAGAAGGTGGTTACGTGACCAGAGGCTTCCCAAACTTTTCTATTCATAATTAAAGCTGCATCAATGCCTACCATATCATCTCTTTGGTGCACGAATCTTTTCCACCAAGCATTTTTTATGTTGTTTTTAAGCTCCACTCCAAGTGGGCCATAATCCCAAGAATTTGATAGTCCGCCATAAATTTCAGATCCTGGGAACACAAAACCTCGTCTTTTGCACAAAGATACTATTTTATCCATTAAATTTTCATTTTTATCTGCCATATTTTTTTTAATTTAATTATTTGTTATCTTAACACATTTTGAGCCATCAAAGCAATTTCCATCACTACAGTTACAGGCTTTAATTTGTTTTAAATTAGCTGGGTTTGGAGTGCAAGCGCAACCTCCAATTGCACAATTGTTATAAAAATCCAAAGCACCAGAACAATAACAATTTACTGTATTTACGCTTCCGCCAGAATTTATACAAGACTCTTCTTTGCTAATTTTTTCGATAAATTTTAAAGTGTTGATGCTGTCTTGTAGGGGCTTGTCAACAAGTGTTTGGTAATCTTGGAAAGCTTTTTGGCAAGGTTCTTGATTAGGGGTGTCAATGTAATTTCCACAACTGTTGGGCTGATTTATCTGAAACTGAATTGTAAAATAATTATTATCTTTTAAGAATGTATAAAAATAATAATTGGCTCCAGATCCTGCTCCTGGGTCATAGCTTTGGGAAAAACAGAAATTTGTTTCATTTATTTTTATATCTTGTCTTTTTTGAGCAGGATTTGCTCCACCTACATAGCAATTGTTTTTTATATTTTTATCAGTTTTTAAGCTTTTTATCACCATTGGTTCTTGCAAGTGGAAGAACTCAGAATTCAATTTTTCAGGATATGTAAACTCCAATCCATATTCGCTGTTTGTATAAGTTTTTAAGGTTTGATTGTTTGTTTGTGGGCATTCGGCAAATTCGCAATTTGGTCCGGATCTACCTACAGCTGTTACGCCATCAGGGCATATTTTAGCTTCTTCTGTGCAAGCTGTTTGATTTTGGTTTTGAGGATTATCATTTTGCAGAGAAAATTCTTTTGATTTTTGATATGTAAAAAATGCACCCATTCCTAAAACAGCCAAAACAATTATTACTACTAATGGAACCAAAAACGCAAAACCCTTTTCTTCGCTTGACATAGATTTATAATTTGTTATAATGAAAATGTACCCGCGAGGCGTCAGTCTCTATCGGCATTTAGCTGATGGCGGGCACACTATAAAATCTCTCACTTCGAGGGTTTTTTAGTGCTTTTTCATTTTTTTAATTTTAATATTATCTCCCATAACGCTAAAAAAATGCTTGTTTTTATTCTGCAATTGTCTGATTACGACTTTTATATTACAATCATTAATATTTTCCTCAAATGTCCAAAAATGAGCAATTGACTGAATCAAAATATTTTCGCCATGTCTATTAGTTTTTTCTTTGATTTCGGTTTTTCTGTAAGTGATTTTTGCGACAGGATTTTTTATTATATTTTCAACAAAACTCAATAAGGTAAAACGTCTTTTCTGTTCGTTCCTTGTTCTTGGTATGCGGCCTTTTCTTAAAAGGTGATTAAAGCCAGCTGATGTAAAGAAAACATATTCATCGCCCAAAGCAGGCGATTTTATTCTGCCAATTTTTGAATATATATTTTTAGCTTTTTGTTTAGCTCTATTATAGCCCAATTTTTGCGTATCCATTAAGTTTGAATTTTATTTATGTTAATTTATAATATCACAAAAATAGGGGAGTTAAACTATTGACAATATTAAAAAAATATGCAAACAGTGTTTTTTCCTAAGTTTGCTGTTCTAAAAATTTTTGGAATAGTATTTGTGTGTTGTCGGCATAAAGATGAAATTGTAAGCAAAAAGCAATCTCGGTATTTGAGATTGCTTCGCTTCGCTCGCAATGACGATGTGAAATTTATTGAATAGTGCCTTTGTTGTAGTTTGGCAGGTCATCAGCAAGATTGGTGTTTATTGCTGGAGCTGTATTTTGAATTAAAGCATTTGTAAATTGATCTTCTCCATAAATTGTGGCTTGGCCAAGCAAATCAATCACTTTAAATTGCTGGAAAGATTGCGGAGTTAAAGAAATTTGGAAAGACATTGGAGCAATGGTTTGCCCAGCTTTTACATCTCCAATAGACCAAATCAATTCTCTGCTTAAGCTATCCATAGTAAATCGTGCAAGTTCTGACTCTGGCTCAATAAATCCTGTTAGGCTAATTCCTTGAGGCAAAACTGCTTTTACTTTTACATTTTTGGCATCATTAGAAAAGTTTTTAATTTGCCAAGTTATAACATAAGTTGTGGCCTGGCCGACTTTTGGAGGGAGCGATCCAGAATTTACAATTCCAGCTTGAGTAGAATAATATCCTTTTTGAGAAATCTCTAATTTTGAATTTACTTTAGTTGAGAATTGTTGACTTACTTCTAAAACCTGAATAGTATTTTTTATAAACAAATTATTTTTTTCTGATTCAGAAAACTCCCAATTATCTTTTAACTTTACATCAAATTCAATTTTCCCTTCTTGTTGAGGCTCTAAATATTTTAATTGAGAATTTTGTTTGTAGTCAAAAGCAATCAAGTCATCTGATTGCCTGACTTCTCCGCCCTCAGCTTTAATAGAAGCTAAGTCAAAAGCTGGGCTGTTAAATTTAGCTAATACGAGTAAGTTTTCAAAGGCAGAAGATCCAATATTTCTAAAAAATATTTCAAAATGTAAATTTTCTCCGGGATTAGCAACATAATTTACAGAGCCATTTATTTGTTGTGAAATAAAAATTTGTGGCTCTATAATATCTACAAAAACATTTTTTTCTTTGATAGTTATAAATTGACCTTGTTGGCGCATTCCTATCCGGGCTACAAAATTTAATTGTTTGCCTTTGTCGGCTGTAATCAGCCCTGTAATTTTTATTCTTCCACCTTGGGTTTTTTCTAATGTTGGAATTTTCCATTCCAAATTATCTAGAGAAATTGGTTCTGATTTTTCAAAATTAAAGCCATCTACATTATCAATTTTAATGCTCAAATTTTCAAGAGGGTAGTCAATATTTGAAAAATAGTTTAAGGAATATGTAAGCCCTTTGCCTTTTTCAGCTTTACTTGGTAGGTCCAAATCTATAGTAATTGGCACATTTTCAATTTTGGTAGTAAAAGTTGTATCTGATTCATATCTGGCAGTTAAATTTTTGGGAGTATAAGATAACCATGCGCGAGCAACTTTTAGATCTTCATCTTTGCCAAGTAATCGGCCTTTAAATTTAACAAAATCTTCATCTCCAGGATAGATATCTGGCAAGTCTTCCACAAATCTTATTTTACTGTCTTCGGTCAAAGAGTTTTCTGGCAATTCAAAAATCAGTTTTGGGTTTTGCAAAGCAAAATTGCCATTATTCTTATATTTCACTGTATATTCAATTTCTTCCCCCATTTTAGTATTTTCTGGGGCTAAAATTTCAAGCCTTAAAATCTCTTTGGAAAAAACTTTATCTCTGTAATACCAAAAGCCAAAAAACCCAGCAATAATTATTAAAAATAGAATTATAAAAATGATTATTTTTTTCATATTTTT
>CAINMG010000146.1 GCA_903850725.1 Candidatus Staskawiczbacteria bacterium | reverse complement strand
TTAAAAATAAATTTAAGTACGCAAAAAGAATTAAATAATATTTCCAAAAACTATTATTTGTATTTACTTTCTTCTTATTCATTTAAAAAATAATATGATAATGCCAATGCGTCCAATGCCATCAATGCCTTCAAGCAGGCCAACTCCCCCAAGGCCAGCTGCTCCATCACAATCAAAACTCTCGCCAACACCCAAAACTAATGCTCCACGAAGCAGAAGTGTTTTTGAATTAAAAAAATCTTTTAAAAAACTACATAATGAACAAGTAGGCCGAACGTTTGATAGAAAAACAGGATTTAGCAAAAATGATGAACAAGCGTTAGGAGATACTATATTTGACCCCAAATATGCATCTGATGGAATTATAACTAATAGCGAAATTAAATGGATGGAAAAAAAATTAGATCAAGATATAAAATGGAATAGAGATCCCAAAACAGGAAAAAGATTTGATCCATGGACAAGAGAGGGCCAATTAGGAAAAAAAGATTTGCTTGAACAACGCGACCGTCTCAAGCAGATAAAAACAGGAAAATAAAATAACAAAAAAGTCACCATTTAATTAAGTGACTTTTTTTATTAATTTATTTTATGAACAAAAGGCCAACAAAGCTTAATACAGTTATCAAAAGCATTGAAGAGAAAAACTTCACCGCAAACTTCCTATTTCCCTGGAAAAATGAATACATTGATTTGCTAGCTAAATTCGTAGCACTTACTAATAAAAATGTTATTACTGCAAACTTTAATGTAATTGTGTTTCCCGCCATTTCAGCTAAGTTTACAACAATAGCGTCTATTCCTGCGAAAGAAGCTATCAAAGAACTTATTACAAAACCAGATTTTCCAAACAAAATTAAGCAAATCTTTGTTACTAATTTAACTGCAATTAAAATTCCAGCAAACTTCAAAGCCGGAGCCAGAGAAAATATTTTCCCCTTCTTGCTTTCTTCTTGTGCTTGCTGATTTTGCCCTGCAGGCTCCTTAGTCTTTAAAAAGAAAATCGCTAAAAATGCTGCAGTAATTATCATTAAAAGTAAACTTGGAAGCAATGACGCAAGCCATTTGCCATTTAAAGGCCCTACCAAAAGAAAAATCTGAAGAAAGCTAGCCATATTAGCTAAAATTGCAGCTCCGACTAAATAATTCGAAATTCCTGTTTTTTTACTTTTTTGAGCCAAAGATTGAGTTGTAGATGTTGAAGAAATAAACCCACCCACACAACTAGCCAGTGTAAAACCTCCCTTGTCCCCAATCAATCTTCCAAGCACATACCCAAAAACATCAATTCCAGTTATTAAAGCTACTACAATCCAAATTTTATATGGGTTGATTAATTCCAATGTTGCAAATTGACCTAAACTTACTCCTAAATTTTCCAGTATTGAAGCTAATGCTGGTATATCTGCTAATTTATAACCAATATTTGGTAAAAATGGTAATACAACCAATGCTATTATAGCGTAACTTATAAATGACTCTACTTCACTAGCTGAAATACCTGCCATAATTTGCTTGGTTTTAGCTTTGATCGACAATATTAAAACAACAACCACAAAAAGAGCTACTATCAATTGTAATGGAATTATATTTAACATTGGTAAAAGCCCAATTATAAAAGTAAAAATAATTCCCATTTCGCTGGTCATGCCCATGTCTTTTGTGGTATAAGAACTAATCGCATAATAAACAACTAAAACTGTAAAAAATACAACAGCTATTATAAATGCCAAAAACTGTAAGCCAGACATATAAAAAATTCCACACACTGCTCCTAATAAAGAAATCAATGCGTGCGTTCTAATTCCACCAGCATTACCTTCGCCCTGATGGCTACTTTCCCTCTCAAGACCAATAGCAGCTCCAAATAATAATGCTAAAAATAAATTTAACGTATAAATTGGCAACATATTTTT
>CAINMG010000145.1 GCA_903850725.1 Candidatus Staskawiczbacteria bacterium | reverse complement strand
CTTAACACCCCTAACACCCCACAAATAAAATTCTTTCAAACCAGTTTTTTTAGCAAAACTAATATTAGCTTTAAATTGCTCCAAATCCATTGATTTTTCTTGTTCCTTTAAAGATACATCATAAAAAAGTCTATCTGCCCAAGGCTCAGCTTGCAGTTCAACGCAAATTACTTCTTTATTAAAAAGCCATTTTATAATTTGAGCTTTTCTGTAGTAAAATATTGGTTGCAAATATGAATCAAAATAAAATCCAAATCCATCAAAAACATGAGACCAAACTTTTCTATACATTGTGGTTCCAACTTTGTCCCCAATTTTAGCTGCATTTATCCACATTGATTGCTCACCAGAATCTGAAACATAAACTTGTCTTGTAGAATCGATACTTTTAATTAATGCAACTTCTTTTTTTAACAATTCCCCATTATCATAATACCAATCAGGACAAATTCCAAATTTAAACAAAGGTTCATTTTCTGCTTGCCAAGCTAGAATTGTTTTTGAATCTTTATAACGTAATACAGTTTTTTCTATATAATTTAAAATTTCTTGCTTCTGCTGTGCAATGCTTAAATCCTTTGCCCATTTTGGCTCATGACACTCTGGCCATCTACCAGTTTTTAAACCAACAACAAAAATAATTTTAGCATTTCTTTTTTCAGCTTCTTTAATTTGCCAATCAATATCATCAAAAAAATACACGCCCCTTTGACCTTCAACAAAATCCCATTGAATATGCAATTTGATATTTTTTACCTTTAAATCATCTAAAATTGCTATATAAGTTTCTTTCCAATCAAGCTTTAATGCTTCAGTTTGCATCTGAGAAAAATCAACTCCCCACAAAATATTTTTTTGTTCTGGTGCTTTGCCAACAAAAAACCAAATAAGTAAAAGCAGGACTATAATAGAAATACTAATAAAAAACATTATCATATTTTTGAATAATTTTCGCATATTAAATTTTTATTTTTTATTTTTAAACCAAATAACTGTTTTCTCTAAACCAATTTTAAAATCATATTTTGGCGTCCAAATAAAAGAATTTTTAATTTTAGCAAAATCCAAACAACTTCTTTGAAGCTCGCCTATATTTTCTTGGCCATGAGCTTCCATACAATCTGAATTGGTTAATCTTTTAATTTCGGCAAAAATAAAATTTACATCTGTTTCCATGCCAGTACCTACATTAAATATTCCTATTTTATCACTTTTCATTGATAGAATACAAGCAGAAACAACATCATCTACAAAAACATAATCTCTGGTTTGCTTGCCAGATCCATTGATAACAACTTCTTTTTTTGCCAACATCTTATCAGTAAAAATTGCCACCACTCCTGCTTCTCCTTTTGGATTTTGTCTTGGTCCATATACATTGGCAAATCTTAAGGCAATAAATTCTAAACCAAACCCTTTATGATAATAATTTAAATATTTTTCAACTGAGAGCTTGGCTATTCCGTAAGGAGATTCGGGAATTTCAGGAGAGCTTTCAGGAGTTGGGATTATGCTAGCAGAACCATAAATCGTCCCACCAGATGAAGAAAATATTATCTTTTTAACATTGTAATTTTTGCAACTCTCTAAAATATTTAAACTACCCAAAATATTGGCCTTTGCATCAGCAATTGGATCTTTTACAGAATCCCTAACATTTATTTGAGCAGCTAAATGAAAAACAATATCTGGCCTTTCTTTTGCAAAAACTTTGGAGATTTTTTTATCCCCAATATCCATTTTATAGAATTTAACTTTTTTATCTAAATTTTCTTTTTTCCCGGCTGACAAATTATCAACTACAACCACATTATAATTTTCTTGTAATAACTTATCAGCCAAATTACTTCCTATAAAACCCGCGCCCCCAGTAATCAAAATATTTTTGAATAATTTTGGCATATTATATTTTTAACTTATGTTTGCCTGTAATTATATTTTCTATGTTAAACACTCCTTTTTTTTCTATTTCTACAAAACCTTGCATTGCCATTTCAGCAAAATCACCTGGCCCCAGCAAATCATAAAGCCACTCTACTGCATATTTAGGATTTTCTTGAGAAGTTCCAGCTCCAATATGCAAAAGCCATTTTTTATTAAAATCCTCTTGTGACCCTATTGTCGGAGCAATAATAATAGGAATACCCAGCCCTGCATAAAAAGAAAGCTCTGAAGGTTTTGTCCATAAAATATCTGTTTTTCTTAAAGCTAAATTAAATTTTTTAAAATACTCAATAATATTATCTGCAGACAAAATATGAACCCAATCATTTAATTTTAATCCTGCCAGACCATCTTCATAATATTTTTTTAATTCCTTCCTAACACCAACAGAAATAATAATTTTTATTTCTTTTGCTGTAATTTTATCTTTTAAGCTATTAACTAATTGTAGGCCAATTTCTTTTTGAGCTCCAGCCCCTCCAACAGAAAATAAAATAGTTAATGGATGATCTGCTTTTTCTGGAAGTTTTCCCAAAAAATCTTTAATTAATGGAGCATATATTTTCCTATATTCCCCCATTGGATCTAAATTTAAAAGTCTATATCTCATATCTTCTTTTGCGATTTCCAATTTTTCGCTACCTAAATTTTCTTTTGGAAGAGGATAACCAGTTAAAAAAATGTTTTCTGATTTTACCCCATAAAGTTTTAATCTATCTCTAACCCAACTACATGGTGCAAAATATTTAATTCTACTCATTTCAGGGTCTAAAGGCACCCAAGCTCGGTTTGCATCAGCATCACAAACAACGCAATAAATATCATCTGGATAATTGAAAGACTCTGCCATAAAAGCTGGTGTAAAAAAAGTCGAGATAATTGGCAAAGGATCTTGAGCAAATCTTTTAATCAAATCTTTACCCCACCCTTTACTAATAAGATAATAGTTGCTCTTTACTCCAAAACTTGGGCCAGACAAATCTCTTTTTGGGTAATAATTTAATATTTTTTGAAATTTGTCCAAAAATCCAAAGATAAATTCTCCGATTAAGGGGATTTTCTTAAATCTTGAAATAAATTCATAAGCGCCCCTAGTTCTCTCCCAAACATTCCTATCTTTTTTAGGAATGCCCTCATAATGATTGGCATTAATAACTCTTTCGCTGGGAGCCAAGTCTCTTAAGGGAAAAGCTGTTCTTTGGTGCCCATAACCCATATCAGCTGAAACAACCCATGCTTTTGCTATTTGCACTTTTGCTGAATTTTCTTTTTTTATTTTTTTATTCATAATCATATTTTACCATAATATTTATTATTATTCATCTTTTTTAAAAAATCTAAAACCCATAATACCAAATAAAATAATCACCATAAACAAAATCGTAATCCATATTACACTACTTTGTTTGCTAACACTATTAATAATTTTGTTATCTTTAGCTTTAACATTTTCTTCCAATTTTTGAGCATCTAAAGTTTGGCTAGTTTCATCTAAGTTATTTTTTATAATTTGTGCTTGCTCAAGATTCATATTTTCATGTGCTCCTGACTTTATTTCATCTGATACTGGTCGCAATAATTTCGAATCAGGATAAACTGCTTTATTTACCGCAAAAGCATTAAAGCTAAAAAAAATATTTATAATAATAAACAATGCATATGCTTTACAATATTTCATAAAATTTTACTAAAATATTTTAATTACTTTTCCAATCTAATTGTTGATATCCTGAAGATGACAAAGGAAAACTCGGAGGCGGACCATACAATAAATTGCCATCATAAATAGAATAAGTATTCCTATATCCAGATGTAACATTGCCATACCATGTCCATGTCCATGTCCATGTCCCAAAAGTCATAATAGAACCATAAACCGTAATATTGTCTTTAATGTTGTTTGGATAGCTATAAAATTGGACTGAACCATTTTGAGCAATCATTGCTGAATCAATCTCTAAGTTATTGGGAGCGAAATAAGTCACAACAACATCTTTCTGAGATATCAATCCCAAAACATCTGACCCATCTTTGGCAGAATATAAAATATTATTAGGAATGTAAATATTTGGAGCTGTTGGCAAATCAATCGGCAAAATAGCAGCAGCCACTGTTGCCCTACCCCTTACAGTGCCCTCAACCCAAACCTTGTCTTCAATATAAATAGCTCCATTATTTGGCATATTTTTTGTAAATTGCAAGGACCTTGCTAAGTAATCAATATCTTCATCGTGATGCACATCATTAGTATCAATGCCTGTTGCATGTGCCCTTAAGCTAGTAATTTTATAAATATCTATAGTACCATTACTTTTAAAAACTAAAGAATATCCTTTTTCATTTGAAGGGGGAAGATATATTCCATTACTTTGAGCTAGACTTTTCATAGAAGACAAATTAGCAGTTAAAGCTGAAAAATCAATAGCAGGTACTGGGAATTGCCAAAAATTTTGTACAAATTGCGGAGCAGAGCCCCAAATGCCTGGCTTTGTTGCATCAGGCGAACAGCCTTGGCCATATTTACAAGTATAAATTGTTTTAGCAGATTGAATGGGAGCGTTACTAAGGCCATCGAAACGAATTCCATTGTTTGATTGCATTTGTCCATTTACAGCTTCATTGCTTCCAATCCAAATAACATCATTACTCAAAAATGAATATTTAGCCAAAGAAGGAATTCCATATCTTACAGTTACAGTTTTTTTGATATTTGGATATTCAAGAGTCCAGCCAGTTGACTGAATTGTTATAATTGTTGAGCCAACTGTCGGAGGAGTAATAGTCAAACTATAACTTCCAATAACTTCTTGAGTATCTCTATCAACATATTCATGAACATAAGGCCCAGTAGTGCCAGTTCCATCTTGATAATCATTTTTGAAATGCGCCAGTCTCCACTGATAATAATTTATTCCAGCTTCTGCTATTTGAAGCGACTGCTCTTTAGCAACAGAAGTTTTTAAATAATTTATTTGCCCCATAACAATACTTAAAAGCGGAACCATTACAATAGAAAATATAAAAATCACGATAATAAGATAAACCAATATTGCTCCTTTGTTCAAATTTTTATTTTGAATATTTTTAAACATAATTTTAATTACCTAAATTAGTTTTTAAATTTCTTATAACACCTCCAGCTGATACTGAAAATGTGCTACTACTGTCTGCTGTAGTTTTTTTCAAAATTACTAAAGTCATTTTTGTATATTTTATATTATTTATATTAACAGGCTGAACTAAAGCACTACCAGTACCTACGTAATCTCCATTAAAATATGTAAATATTGGGTTTGTACCACTTACAACATCTGTTTGAACTGGCTTTATAACTTCTGATGACAAATTATAAGTTAAAGGAGTTCCAGTTGGCGTAACAACGCCCCTGTACAAAGTTGTGCCAGATAAATAATAACGAATCCTATTTGAGGTAGTTCCAATAACTCCTGCATTCGAATAAAAAATTATTTGATTTACATCTGCCAAATAAAGCGGAAAAGATCCATCAACTCCATTTGTTGCATTTCGTAAATCATTGGTAAATTTTGTGGACACAGTAACTGCTTGATCCACATTGGTCATTGCCAAAAATTGCTGATTTGAACCAAACAAAACAGTTATCAATAAATTTGATGCTAAAATCATTAAAACAGATATTACAGCAATAACAACTATCAATTCAATTATAGTAAAGCCTTTATTCTTCATATATTTCTTGATTTGCAAAAATTGTTTCATTGTTTCCAGCGCAAGTCCCAGAAACTATACTCAACATATTGCAATACTCAAATTTTATCCAATTAATTGGCCTAGCAACACTAGATAATCGAACTTCATCAATAATACCCGACCAATATTGAGAGCTATCTCCATTTTGTCCAATTGTCATTATACCGGAACTTCCCAAAGAGCCACTGCTTGTTGGACTAGATGAAGTCAATGTCCCATTTTTATAAAAGTTTAAAATATTAGTTCCGCTTCTATTAAATGTAATATATTGCCATAATCCAGTAGAAAGAGTTCCCCCGGAACTTAAATCAGAAGAAAAATATGCCCTCAAAGATGCGCCTCTTGTATACAAAACAGGCAACTTGCCTCCATTTGACATAATAGAACGATAAGTGCTACTGCCACTCAAAGTTGTAGGATTAACCCACGCAGAATAAGTAAAATTTCCAGTTCCAATATTATGTGCGATATTACTTGTATTTATTTTATCTGCTCCATCAAAACTCTGAGCCTTCCCTATTTGTCCTGCTATTTGTACTGGTTGGCTTGAAATATTAGTACTATTAGAAGCAGATGATGTACTGTCTTTATAATCTCCAACAGTTCCAGAAGCAACTTCTTTTAAGTGCCAAACTCCTTTATAATTTGCGTCCCAAACATTAATCGCATCCTCAGCATCTATTGCATCTGATTTTCCATAATAAACATAAATTTCTGTATCAACTGTACTCGAAATTTCAGGAATTTTTACCCAAAAATTAGCAGTAAGATTATTACCCGAAGCAGAAAAACTTTCTCTTTCGTAAGGTATTGTTGTTATTTTATCAGCTAAAGTAAATCGAATATCGCCACCATTTGTCAAAACATTAGCCCCAATATTTGTAGAGCTTCCGCCAGTTTCTGCAACTTTTACATATAAAGGAAAATCTACTAAATTAGTACCTACATTAGAGTGTGATATTGTAATCTTTTTTCTGTAGCTCCAGCCCAAAAGCCAATTAGGTGCAACATAAAATGGCGAGGCGTTATTACCAGAACCTTGCGCAACAGAAGAGCATATAGAAGCATCATTATAATCACAAGCAAAAGCATACCATATGTTGTTTCCAATATCTGAATTTTTAGCTAAATAATTACAAGTTGACTGATACCCAGAATTTGTCAAAGTAGAAATGCACCAATTCCCCCCGTCACAAGTTGGAGCAGAATTAGGATGAGATGTAATAGTATTTGTCTTGCAAATAGCTAAATAATAACTATCTCCCTCATTGTCTGTGGCATTTGCAGAAAATACTACGTTGTTTCCAGCAACAGTTGGACTAGTGATAGAAGAGGCGCCGTCTGAAATACCTGATGGAGTTGATGGCGCTGTATTTGTAGCAGGATTTATTCCAGCAACTAAAGCAATATCTGACACGCTATACCTGTCAATAGTGTTATCAATAGTTGTTTGAGTTATATAACCAGATAATGATGATATTATCATATAGTCACTAGCCTTAGGTAGCCCAGTAAAAATAACTTGTCCAGGAGTATAACATCCAGAAATGTAATTTACATTAATACTAGTTAGCACTGGGGTTTTGGTCACATCGGTTGTTGATAAAAATGCTTTATATCTTACATACCGTTTACCATTATTTGCTGTACTTATACTTGTTCCAGGAACTTCGTAATAAGATCCTCCCGTGCCATCTGGACCTGTAAAATCCCAAGTTTCATTGTCGTTATTAGTAGCTATTTGAAATTTTAAATCAGCCAAAGAATCCTGCGAAGTTGGTTGCCAAGTTAAAGTTGTATATACCGTCTGGTCTGTCCCAGTATCAAAAACAGAAGAAGTCAATGTCCCAGATTCCATATAATCAGCTCCAACTTTTACCAATCTTACCCCAGAAGGAACTTGATTTATGCTTACCCCTCCGTTATCTTCAAAATATTTTGATGCATCTACAAAATCAACCTGCCCCGAGCCACCAGTCCAACTTTGTTGCGACCAAATACTTCCACCAGTTATTTTTGTAGAATTGTATCCAGTGCTTGCTGATTGCAAATTTACACTAACTCCCTGAACTGCATTGTTAGTTGATGAATCTTTGACAATTGCCAAAAGACTATAAGGCGTAGATGGACCAACTATCAAAGTAAAATTTTGACTGGTATTGGGCAGAAGTGAAACTTGTTGAATTGGAAAACTTCCATAAATCATATAGCTTGGACTTGTTATAGTTGGGGTATATGTATCCCATTCAATGTTTGAAATTGGAACCTGGCCCGAAGCACTTGAAGTATAAATATTATCAAATTTAAAAACATCTGGAGTAGTACCTATTTTTTTTGCACCTCTAATTCCAATTCCCACGCTAGAAACATTTTCACATGTTTGATCTAATGTTAAAAAATTTAAATTACTTGATAAATCTATCGAAAAACTAACTTGCGTAACAAGGCCAACTAAAATCGTAGAATCTGGCTTGGTGGGATTTGGGTTTGAAACTGTAATTGGATATGTTTGGTCGGAAGAATAACCATTTTTTGAAACTGTAATATGATAACTATTGGCAGAGCCAGGCAAGCCAACTTCTATCCAATTTCCATCCGTATCAGATACTCTTGTAATATCATAAGTTGGATTAGTTTGAGTATTTGTAATATGAATTGTAGCCCCTGATACTGCTTCTCCAACTGCATCCATAACATGAATATCCAGCGCCCCACCGCTTATTAAACCCTCTAAGCCTTTTGGAGATACATTAGTTAAAAAATTGCTTACTGTGTTTGTTTTAGTATTCTTGATATAAAGTTTTATTTGTTTATAATCTGTTGGGGCAGGATCTGTACCAAGCAAAATTGTTCCATCAGCTGGGTCATCGACATAACTTACTGCATAATAAACCTGATAATCATTGCCACCAAAATTTACTGTTAGAACATTTGGTAAATCTGCCAAATCTCCATGAGGGTTTCCCTGTATTGTACCAACTTTAGAATATGGGAGATTTCTTGCAATTTCCATGTATTGCCCGGCCAAGTAAGAAACTGTTGTCTTGTCTCTATATGTTATAATCTGATTAATTATTAAATTATAAACACTAAAAATCACACCAACAATAATAGCAAATATTCCAATACTTACCACAACCTCCATTAAAGTAAAACCTAATTGCGATTTTTTTCTAATTATACTAATTTCCATTATTTAAATTTATTTTTATTTATTATATCACATTCAAAAATCAAAACAATTGCTAATTTTTTATTTCTACATAGCGCCATTTACCAAACTGATCTTTGTAAAATTGCCAACTTGAGTAGCTGAATTTTTTAAGCAATTTTTCAATTTGCTTTTTTTGAGAGAGAACTTGCGACGAGCCTACCGAACCATCAAATTCCAAGTAAATTATGCCATTTTCTGTCAAATAATCTTTAGCTTGTGATAGAAATTTTTCAATATAAAAAAGTCCATCTTGCCCACCAAATAAGGCTTTGCTTGGTTCATAGCTTAAAGTGGATTCCTGAATTTTATATTTATTTTTGACTGGAATATATGGAGGATTAGCTAAAATAAAATCAAATTTCTGTTTAACAAAGTTTTTAAATATGTCAGACTTTATTATTTTATAATTATTTTTACTAATCTTGTTTACTTTGCAATTTTTCTTAATTTGCAAAATTGAATTTTTGTCATTATCTGTAAAAGTAACTTTAACATTTTTTATATTTTTTAAAATTGCCAAACCAACACAACCAGAACCTGCAAATATGTCTAAGAACCTTGGCTTGCCAAGTGACTTACCCTGAGGAGCCGTAAGGCGACGTAGGGTTTCCTTAACCCAAAATTCAGTTTCAATTCGCGGAATTAAAGGCTTATAAGACAAATCAATTCTACATCCCAAAAAATTAGTAAATCCAATTACATAATCAACAGGCTCGCCTTTTTTAAGCCGAGTGATATCCTTGATAGCTTTATCTGTCAGCTGACCACTGTACTTTTCTTTCAATAGCCAAGAAATTTCCCTTTGTAAATTTTTATTTTTCATTACTTAATTTTACATTATTTTTTCAAAAAAAGAAGGGGGCGACACACAATTAGTCGACCCCATAAGCATCAAGTTCGCAAATGAACTAGATTACAAATGCCGCAGAAGGAGCGTTCCTGATGGCCATATTCTGGATGGTCGCATTAACGCTAAAGTCAATCAATACAAGATCTGGACCAGTTGCACTCATTACAGTGTGCCAGTTGCGCTCACCAGCCACAAACAAATCGCCCCCTAGTTGAGACATGGCGCGTAGCCGTTCAACCAAATCGTTGTTTTCAGATAATACTAAAATAGTCCTTCTATACATAAAATGCCCCCTTATAAAAACCCAACTTTTTTACGCCTGAAGAAATTTTCCGGCGCAAAATTTTAGGCAAACAAAAACCCCAAAAATGGGGTTTAGTTTTTAATTGATAAAATTTCAATTTCTGTAAATGGTTGCCTATGTCCAATTTTCCTTTTATATCTTTTCTTTGGTTTATATTTAAATACAATTATTTTTTCTGCTTTATCTTGTCTCAAAACTTTGGCTTCAACCTCGGCTCCTTTTACAACAGGATTTCCAATTTCCAATTTGCCATCATTTTCAATTAACAAAACATCAGAAAAAACAATTGTCTCTCCTTCTGCTTTTTCCAACTTTTCAATTTTTAATTTTGTTTTGGGTTCTACAATATATTGTTTCCCCCCAGTTCTTATTACAGCTAACATAGATTTTTATTTATCTTTTATATTAAATATAGTTTAGCAAAATATTTACCTATAGTCAAGGCTTTACTTTAAATTTACCCATTTGCAACCATTTTTGCTAGCAATTGCCTGCGTTTCAGCATTTTGAATATCTACTTTATATCGCGTGTCTGGCTCGTAAAATACAGCCACAGCCAATCCCCTACTTACCATTTCAATATTTATATTTTTATCTCCCACAAAAACATAATTTAAACACCTACCATATTTATCAGTAACTGAAATATCTTTTTGCAAAATAACTTTTTTATTTAAAACCAAATTTTCCAATTCTTTTTTTGCTGATTCAAAACAAGGATAACCAAACTCATCAGAATCAATCCCTATCAAGCGAATATGATTACCACCTTCTACAACAATTGTATCCCCATCAATAACTTTTGTTACCAAAACCTCTTGTGCAAAGTTACACTTTTGTTCTGTGTTATTTTGCACCGTAACTTTATTTTCACTCTTTACGGTAATCACCTCTTCTTTTTTGTCAACAAAATAAACTACTCCAATAATTAAAAACCCACAAATAATTACTATTCCAAAAACTTTATTTTGCATAAAAAGTAGCCTTTACCTTAGCTGCGAGACTAGGACTCGAACCTAGATACTTGCCTCCAAAGGGCAATGTCCTACCATTAGACGATCTCGCAATAAAAAAAATACTATTAATAATAATAGCATTTTTTTTTCATTTTTGCAATCTTAATTTTATTTTTTTTAATTTGGTGCAATTTCTCTATATTTTGGAAGCTCAGTACTTGATTCATTTTTTATTGAAACATCCTTTTCTGCAAAGCAACAGCCCACTTGCGTTGCACCATTCTGATCTTTATATGAATCACAAATCTCCAAAGTTGTTGCATATGTGCCTTGATTTGTATATGTATAAAATGCTCCACCTGCCCTATTAGGTGTCAAAGGACCATTCTCATAAAATGTCCAAGTATATCCAGAAGACAAACCGCTACAAGCAAAACTTTCAGTTTCACCATCAATATAGCAAAATGATCTACTATCATCAAAATATACCTGTTCATCAATAATTGGAGCTTCGGGCCAAATATCATAAGCAACTATTGGGGCTGGATGCGAATATCCATAAGTAAATGCTATTTTTGAATTTGCCTCTGTAGTTCCAGCTAAACCATCATAATAAATCCAATCAGAACTCAAATCTCCATTATATTTTGAAACCTTTACTCTCCAATAATATTCAACTCCATATTTAATAAACCCGCCACCTTCAACTGTGTCACTCATTTGTACAGGAATTGAATGCTCGTTATGAGTTCCATTTTCTGAGTCATAGGGGTATATTAGATTATCCCAAGTTTCATTATATTCTGGAGATGAAAAGTCTGAGTTATCATCTACTTGCAAGATAAACATCTTTTCCGGGTCATTTTCAACATCCTTATATGTCCAAGAAAAACCCACAACTCCAAAAGGAAGTCCAGTACAATAACTACCACTATCTACAACTAAATCTGTTGCATAAGGAGGAATCCCGCAATCTATGTTTCCATTCAAAAGGTCGCATTGATCAACTGTGTTTCCTTCGGTGTTTAAGATTCCTCCAATACATTGCTGGAAAATACACTCTGTATGATATGAACAATTTGCATCAGTCAAACATTGATCTGGCTGGCCAACCCCAGGTTTACAAATACATTTTCCGTCCTCGCATGCTGTATAACTTTCTTCTGGACAACAACTTGCCTCACTTAAGCAAAGATCCTCACATAAATCACCATCCAAACAAGCTTGTGGGGTGCATTGATTATCTTGGCAAGAAGTAGCCACCTGACAATCTGATGACAGCAAGCTACAAGACAATCCATCTGTGCATTCATTGACCCCTGGTCCAGATTGTTCTATACAGCCACAAACACCTTGACTTGATCCACATACAGTATGTGTACATTCTGAATCTAAATAACATTGGTCAATTCCTGTTTCATTTATAGCCACACATTGATCAAAAGAATTACATTCCGTATGCGATGCGGTACAGCTTAGATCATTACTACAAGTATCATCTCCCACTGCATCAACTACAACACATCTATTATTACGATCACACTCCGTGTGAGTCAATGTGCAATCAGTACATTCTTGTGGGCCAGGACCAGGCAATTCTACACAACTCTTTTCAATATCACATTCAAAGTGAATATCTTCTTCTGCTGGACAATCCAAATCAGTATCACACAAATCAATCCCAGGACCTTCTATTCTTTCACATTTTCTGTCTTCCGTACAAATATTGTGATCTCTACAAGTATTATTACTTGTGTCTGTACTACATTCATCTATTCCTGGACCTAATACCTCCACGCAAGTCTCATCTCCAGTACATTCAGTATGTGAAATTGGCTTACATTTCTGTTGCTCTGTTCTTTCAGCACATTCACTTGTGCATTTTCTGGTTTGATAATTATTAGCATCACATTCAGACCAATCCGTGCAAGTTTCAGTTGGAGTATATGTGCAAACTTGAGAAGTTATAATTTGCCCATATGGGAAACACGTGTCTGTACAATATTCTAATTGAGCATTACAAAAACAAGAGTCTGTGAAACAAACAGGTGGTGTTTCACAACAAAATTCTGGATCAGGCCATGTACGACATACATCTGTACATTCTCTAGTTTTGGTTGTTCCGACACATTGACCAAATTCTCCACAAGTTACAGGTTCTGGCACGCAAATAGTAGGACAATCTCTTTGCTCTGGAATTGTTTGCCCACAATTATTAAGACAATCTCTATTTTGTTTTTGGCCAAAAATACAAGGGTCTGGAAGCCATGGGCTACAATTAGTTTCATCAACACAACATCTTGGATCAAATCTAACTTTATTACAATTATCTATGCATGTTTGTGTTTGTTCGCCATTAAGACAAGTATTCCATACACCATCGCACAATTCCCACTCAAAAGTGCAAATAGGACATACCTGTTCTTCTTTTATATATCCTCCACCGCATTCATTTACGCATTCTCTAGTTTGCTTATTATTAACATCACATTCAGACCAATCCGTGCAAGTTTTAGTTGGAGTATATGCGCAAACTTGAGGAACTATAGTTTGTTTAAATGGAAAACAAGCCTCTGTGCAATACTCTAATTGAATATTACAGAAACAAGAACTTGAATAACAATTAGGTGGTATTTCACAACAAGGCTCTGGACTAGCTGGATCAGGTTGCGCCACACAGCCATCTGTACATTCTCTAGTTTTAAATCCTCCAACACATTGCCCATACTCTCCACAAGTTATAGGTCCTGGGACACAAATAGAACAAATTGCATCACATGAAACTATGCTACCATTAGGACAAATTTTTGTTTTTAATTGCTTTTCTATGGTTACTGTTCCACAGCTATCTGTACAAGTTCTCAATTCTTCACCAAGAACGCACCCAGCCCACGGCCCACACACAGTGGGCGGACAACAAGTTTGTGTTTCTGTTGTTTGAGCCGTACATTGATAAGTAAGAGTTCTAGTTTGAATACTATTTACGCAAGCAGACCAATTACTCGTAATTGGAGGATCAACATAAGTGCATGATGTTGGCGTAGCTGTTATGCTACTATCGCAATTATTTGTACCATTAACTATTTTAGATCCACAAATACAAGGAGTTTCAGTATAAGTCCAGACAGGAACACAAATTGGGCAAGTTAATGTGTCGCAAATAATACTTCCATTAGGGCAAACCTTTGTTGTACAATTATTAGGACAAACATCAGTTTGACAAACAATCACTCCATTAGGGCAAACTTTTGTTGTACAGTTTGTGCATGTACCACAACTATCTATCACAACACCATTTGAACAAGTTATAGTTGAAGTTCCAGGGATACAAACTGGACAAGAGTCTGTTTGACAAATAACTGAACCATTAGAACAAGACTTTGTTGTACAATTTGAACAAGTATCAGCATCACAAATAGTCATACCATTAGGGCAAATTTTTGGTGTGCAATTTGGACAAGTATCACAACTGTCTATTACAACTCCATTTGGACAAATTTTTGTTGTTAAACCAGAAATGCAATTTGGACAAGTATCTTCTTGACAAATAACCGAACCATTAGGACAAGTTTTAGTTGTGCAGTTTGAACATGTCCCACAACTATCTATTACAACTCCATTTGGACAAGTTTTTGTTGAAGCTCCAAAAATACAATTTGGACAAATATCTTCCTGACAAATAATTGAAGCGTCTGAGCAAATTTTTGGCGTGCAATTAGGACATGTGGCTGAATCACAAACATTCATACCATTAGGACAAATTTTTGTTATGCAACCAGGACAAGTGTCACAACTATCTACAATAGTTCCATTTGGACAAATTTTTGTTGATAAACCACAAATACAGTTTGGACAAGAATCTGTTTGACAAACAATTAAGCCATTTGAGCATATCATTATTTCACAAGTAGGACACGTATCTTCTTGACAAACATTAATACCATTTGGACAAGTCTTTGGCGTACAACCAGAACATGTAGCACAACTGTCTATTACAAGTCCATTTGGACAAATTTTTGTTGCTAAACCAGGAATACAACTTAAACAAGATTCATCTTCTGTAACTGTATTTCCACAGTTATCAATACAATTTCTGGATCTCTGGCTATCTACACAAGTACCCCATTCTTGACAATTTTGAGATTCAACACAACACCTTGTTCGCACATTTACATTTCCACAATTATCTGTACAAGTTACGGTTTGAATTTGATTAACACAAGCACTAGCAACGCAATTTATTGTTTTAGGACAACATCTTGCGTCTGGAACAGTTTCTCCGCAGTTATCTTTACAAGTTCTAGTTTCAAGTCCATCTACGCAAGTACCCCAATTAGTACAATTTATTGAATCAATGCAACATCTTGAATCTGTTATAGTGCTTCCACAATTATCAACACAAGTTCTGCTTTCAACTCCATCACTACAAGTTCCCCAAGCACTACAATTTTTTGAATTAACACAACACATTGTTTCAACTGTAGTCGCCCCACAACTATCAACACAAGTTCTTTGTTCTTGTCCGTTAAAACACGCAAAAGGCTTCATAATCCATTGACCACAATTTATAACAGATTTACAAGGGTCTGGATCTGGGTCTGGATCTGGATCTGGGTCTGGATCTGGGTCTGGTTCAGTACAGGTTCCCTCGCAAACCATACTTACTGAAAGAGGGGCACATCCATCAGCCCAAGCGCCAGAAGTACAAGTAGTTGTGCTAGCGGGTGGATTATCGCAAACCAATTGACCAGTAGCTGGATTTGTAACACATTGTCTCAAATCTTCACACAAACATTGACCATCTGGCCCACAGGAAACCGGCCCGTCTGGACAATCACATGCTACTTGTGTGCCACCTTTTGAAAGACAGGTTCCAGGCTCATTGATTGTAAGAGTACAATTTGTTCCCCCAGAACAATAAGTTACAGAAATATTTTCTCCAGGCCCACAATCCATTATAAATCTCTCGGCGCAGGTTGCTGTTGTACAAGTAGCTGAACCGTCCCCACCAACACATGTATTGCCTGCTGAAATTTGCACAATTTGAGTTCGTCTACACTTATATCCAACTGGCTGGCAACACCCGCAATTATCATAACCTTTCCAAAGAAGTCGAGAATTACCACAACTAGCTGTGCCATCACCATTTTCTTCACAGAAGCCACTCTTAATAAATTGTTGTTCAACATTACAACCTCCAGAATCACATCTAAATGTTGGAGGATTAACAGGAACAGTATTTGGATTACAATTATTTACAGCAAGACTAAGAGCACTTTCAGTTTTACAAAAAGGTTCACAATAGCATTGATCCTGACCACACAAAAGTCCATTAACGCTACAACCATTGGCTGATATACAAGATTCACACTTTCCGAATATGCAAACGCTTCCAGGCTCAAGACAATCTGCTGAAATAGTGCATGTACCAGGCCAAACAGTGCGTGGCTGACAAGTACCATCCTTGTTAAGTCCTTGCACGCAAGTTTTTGTGGTTTGTCTTGTATAAATCTTATCTCCCACGCAAATACTTTCCCCTGGCGTTGTACCACTACAACCACATGCATTTAAATCTGTGGCGCAATTACAGGGTGGAATAAAACCACAATTAGCACACTCCGCTTGATCAGCATCTGGAGGCCATCCACATATATCGCATACAGCCACCAATCCACCATAAGGTAAATTATTATTATTTTTATATACTAGCTCTCCAGTTTCTGCGTTGGCAACATCAAAATACCCCAAAATAACTGCTACTCTGTTATACCAACTTACATTTGCAAGATTTTTATTATTATCATTTGTAGCAACAAGACCAGAATTATTTGGGTTAGCAATTACACCTGTGCAATTTGAGTCATCCAAACAAGTGCTTGTGTCTGGTGTTTGAATTTCCACACATTGCCCTTGAGAATTGCATTCATTATGAAACCCACAAGTTGTTGGAGTGCATACCATAGTCGGAGGTTCACTAGGACATTCAGCTGGGACGTCAAAATATACTGTTGCATCAGCATCATAAATACAACCAGTGGCAGCTGCTATTGATGCCGGATCTACACATCCCGTAGGAAGTGTTGCGCCCATAGGGGTTGTTGCAAATGGAACAGGTACATTACCAATGGCACAATAAAACATCCTATGAAATTCATGACATACAGCATCACTACAAGTAGTTGAAGTGCAACTTCCCGCAACACAATAACCAGGCATTCCAGTCATACCATTTATGCATGAGACTGCTGCAGTTCCACTATTTGGATACCATTTTAATGGATCTGCGTCAGGAGGGAATGGACAAGTTTCGCAAACATGATCCGATGAGTTTACCCAAGCAGTTGATCCATCCCAACAAATAGTTGCCTCAACAAAATCTATAAACCCAAAAGCGCCTATTATTACTAATAAGCACAAAACCGTTTTGATGAATAATGTTTTTCTACTCTTTATGTTGAGCATAAAAAGAGTTATTTTTTATTTAAATTTTATTTTCCTTTAACTAAAATTATAACTGACTGACCTTCCAAAACGCCATCTGCAGATAATTTTACAGTAATGTTTAAACTATCTCCAACCTTAATTTCACTAAAAGTAGATTTCTTTTGTGTTGGAGCTGTTGTCTTGGAACCAGCTTCTGCTGGAACAAAAGAATAAACATTTGCTGATTCCATAACTGGAACAGTCAAAGTCTCTTTGTTATATGTTAATGTAATATTTTTATTTTCTATTTTTGTAACTTGTCCATAAGCTATTATTGAAGGAACAACTTTTGAACTCAATGCTTTGACTGTTGCTTCATATTTAACTGCTTTGGCGATTGTTGGGGCATCAACTTTTGATTGCATAGCCATACCCAAAGCTCCTCCCAAAATAATTCCAACCAATGCTACAACAACTTCTCAAAATAACTCATCAGCTGGTTGGTACCTTACCATCAACAGTTCAAGCAGTTTTGTTATGAATAATTCCAAGGCATTTGG
>CAINMG010000144.1 GCA_903850725.1 Candidatus Staskawiczbacteria bacterium | reverse complement strand
TGCTGACCACGAATTGCCGACAATGCTACATCGGACTTCTGCTTTGAGGTAAAAACTTTTTTCATGTTTTTTGATTTCATTATACTCTAATTTTCTATCTTATGCACCTGTTCAGTTTTCGCAGTCCACCATACCTTTGTAAAATTCCAACCAGTGGCAGAGGAACCCGTACCAATTTCAAAACTGCCATTAGGTATAGTGATAGGCAAGCTGTTATTATATGTGATTGTATGACCATTTAAGTCAAAGGTGATATTCCGCGCAATGACTGCAAATGCCGCTCCATTGGTGGTGACATCCGTTTGCAGAACATAGGTCGTGTCGGGTTGGGAAAGGTAATACGGTGCAGAACCCTGATTGGCAAGCCAAGCTGTGGTGATATGAATAGTTCCAGATGGAGGAGTTACAATTACAGTGAAGGTTGCTGAGATTGTATGATTGGCTATGATGTTTGAAAATGTGTAAGAGCTTATTGCTCCTTGACTTGCTCCATCTACTGTGACGCTGGATATTTGGTAACCTGAATTTGATGTAATAGTGTAAGTTTGATTAGCTCCGCTGTTGACTGTGGTTATTGAGTTTGGTGAGATTGTTCCTCCTGCTCCTGCCGAAGCTATGATTGTGTAAGTGGTAGTTGGTGGTGGTGGAGTTGGAGTTGTGACTGTGAAGTTTGCTGTGACTGATTTGTTTGAGTTCATTATTATTGTTTGTGGGTTGGTTGTTCCTGTTGTGTCACCTGAGTAACTGCTGAATTGATAACCTGTGTTTGGTACGGCTGTGAGAGTGACTGATGCTCCTTGGTTGTAAGTTGTTTGATTGGGATTTTTGGTGATTGTTCCGTTGGTGGCTGTGGTGGTGAGAGTGTAAGTGGTTTGAGTATTAATAAATATCAAATTAGAAGGAGACCCGCTGAAAGTAAAACCTGTTGTTATACCAATATTCCATACAACTGCTGAGCTTCCTGTGTTGTAAAGGTTGATTATGCTTGTTCCCAGAATTAACGAACGAGTGTTTGAGTTACTTGAATTAAATCTCCCCCAGTAGCACGTCTGCCCATTGGTATCCAGAGTGCCTTTGGTGAGAGTTGTAGCTTGCGAAGCATTGACCGCACTTGTTCCCCAAGTGCCGGTGAGTTGGTAGTTGCCAGCGACGGCTGGTGCCCCAATCAAAACATTAGGAGTATTGTGACTGTTAAAATTTATGGTTTGTGTCGTTGCTTATGTGGATGCAAAATATAGATAACTATTTGTAGGATTAGTGATAGTGTATGTCATACTTCCAGTATCATTAAACGCCAAAGCCACATTACCTGCCCCAGCTATTCCATCGCCAATTGTTAATGTAGTAGAAGCATTTTGTGTCAATACTCCGGTATAAGTAGATGCATCAAGTGAACGGCAAGAACCATTGGTAATCGTCACATTACCAGAATTACTATCTAAAATCACATTATCTTCTGCTGTTGGGACTGTGGTATCTGCACTGCCTCCGCTGGTTGTTGACCAAGTGTCGTTGGCATTCCAGTTGCCTCCTTGAGTTCTTGCGTACTTGGTTATTCCTCCGGCAGCATAAACTGTTTGAGGCTGGAGTTGCTGTGATATTTTGGTAAGTAATTGGGCGTATAAGCTTATGGCTGTTTTGAGTAGGCTGGTTTGCTGTGGTGACTGGGTTGCTTGCCCTGAGGAATTTGAAGGGGTGCTTTGATTAAAAGAACCAAATAACTTGTTTATTGAATCCGATATGCTGGCTACTGACCTTTCTGCTATTTGAAGATCTGCTTGGGTTGGCTGAGTTGGTTGATTTATGGCAGAAGTTATACTTGGACTGAGAATTAATAATATTGAAACAAAAAATATCAATACTGGCGTAAGTAATAATAACTTATGTGTGTGTAGTTTTGAGTTCATGTTATTGTTGTTTAAATAATTATTTATTTTATTTACTTATAATACCCCCCCCCCCGATAGGTTTCAGCAATAGCAATGGGTGTGGATAACTATTTATTTTTATTTCTTTTATTTTCTAAAATCTTTTTTACTTCTCTATCAAAATCGGAAATATAATTTTTATCTTGATTTTTTCTATATTTTACAAACTCTACACTTGCTTTTTCTACAGCCTGATTGTGACTTGCTTTGCCAGCATTATTAAGTATTTTTTTGTCACTAGCTTTTAAGAATTCATCCAATTTAATTATCCAATCAATCATCTTCATTGGTTTATTTTCAAGAGCTTGTAATTCTGCAAAATCAAGATAAAGCGATACAATTAGATTTAACTTTTTGATCTCATTTTCAGAAAGATAATTTTTAGCAATAGCAATATCATTTTCAGTAATATATTTTCCTTTAAAACTTGTGAGTCCCATAAACGGCTTATTGCTGTCCGCCCTATTCTCTATCATTTCTGCCGCTGTTTGCCCGTGAACAGCATAATGCATTTTATTTTGCACAGTGGCAAAAAAGGTTTCTGTCATATCATCATCTTTTTTATAATCAATACTAGTGGTATAAATATCTGTTACTTTCTGGTAAAAATTTCTCTCACTGGAACGAATATCCCTAATTCTCTGCAAAAGCTCTTCAAAATATCTAGCTTTAGCCCCACCTTGTTTTAATCTTTCATCATCCATCGCAAAACCTTTAACAATATATTCACTTAACTTTTGCGTTGCCCAAATCCTAAATTGAGTCCCTTGTTTTGAATTTACCCTGTATCCTACAGAAATAATCACATCAAGATTATAAAAATTTGTGTCATAGCTTTTGTCATCTTTGGCAGTTATTCGGAATTTCCGAATAACTGATTTTTCCTCCAGCTCGCCTTCAACAAAAATATTCTTAATGTGTTCGTTAATTGTTGGCAAGCCTTTATCAAATAATTCTGACATTTGTTTCTGAGTCAACCAAACAGTTTCGTTTTCCAGAAAAACTTCTATTTTTGCCTGTCCATCCTCGGAGTTATAGATTACAATCTCTCCTTTTTTAATCTGTTCTTTATTTTCTTTTTTCATTATTTTTATTATACCAAAAAATCGCTTCATTGAAAAGCGACTTTTTGGAGGTCCTATTTTATTTTTAAATTAGCATTTTTCAGCTGGCATTTTGTATTCTTTGCGTTCTCCATATTCTTGCTTTTTGCCGTTGTTCCATTGTTGTACAGGTCTAATGTACCCCACCACCCTTGAATATACTTCACAAGGCTGTTTTATAGCGCAAGAAGGACATTCAAAATGTTCGCCTGCAATATATCCATGTGTTGGACAAATAGAAAATGTTGGAGTTAAAGTTATATAAGGTAAATGATATTTATCAAAAACTTTTCTTACTAAATTTTTGGCCATTTGAGGATCTGAAATTTTTTCTCCAATAAACAAATGTAAAACAGTTCCACCAGTATATTTTGTTTGTAATTCATCTTGCAGTTCCAAAGCCTCAAAAGGATCATCTGTATAATTTACTGGTAAATGAGTTGAATTGGTATAATAAGGAACCTCTTTTGTGCCAGCTGTAATAATATCTGGAAATCTTTCTTTATCTGCCTTAGCTTGTCTATAAGCTGTCCCCTCACCAGGAGTTGCTTCCAAGTTATACAAGTTTCCAGTTTCTTCTTGAAATTTAATCATTACATTCCTCATGAAATCCATAATCTCTAAAGCAAATTTTTTACCTTGTTTGTCAGCAATTCCAACTCCCATAAAATTAAGCAAAGTTTCATTCATTCCAATTAAACCAATAGTTGAAAAGTGATTTCCAAAATAAGTATCTCTCATTTTTTTCACATCAGACAAATAATGTCTTGAAAATGGATAAAGCCCTTTATCCATAAAATTATCCAAAGCTTTTCTTTTAATTTCCAAAGATTCTTTTGCTAAATTCATTAAGTGCTCTAATCTTTCAAAAAATTCTTTTTTGGTTTTTGATTGATATCCAATTCTTGGTAAATTAATTGTAACTACACCAATTGAACCAGTTTTTGGACTAGATCCAAACAATCCCCCGCCTCTTTTATATAATTCTCTGTTATCTAATCTAAGTCTGCAACACATTGATCTTGCATCATCTGGACTCATATCAGATTGCACAAAGTTTGAAAAATAATTAATTCCATATTTGGCAGTTGCTTCCCACAACTTATCTAAATTCGGGTTGTCCCAATCAAAATCTTTTCCAATAGAAACTGTTGGTATTGGGAAAGTAAATGGCCTGCCCTTGGCATCTCCTTCCATCAAGCCTTCATAAAAAGCTTGAATAAACATATTCATTTCTGGCTGGAATTCTCCATAAGTTTCATTTTTTACTTCTCCACCAATTATAACTGGCATCTTGGCTAGAAATGCTGGCGGTTTTACATCCAAAGAAACATTTAAAAATGGTGTTTGAAATCCAACTCTTGTTGGCACCATACAATTATACAAGAACTCTTGCATTGATTGTTTTACTTGTTTGTAAGTTAAACCATCATATCTTATAAATGGAGCAAGTAATGTGTCAAAATTAGAAACTGCATTAGCTCCAGCTGTTTCTCCTTGAAGTGTAAACAATACATTTACCAACTGACCAAGTGCGGTTCTAAAATGTTTTGGAGGCTTACATTCAATTTTTCCTGGAACTCCACCAAATCCTTTTATCAAGAAATCATACAAATCCCAACCTGCGCAATACGGAGCCAGAAGCTCCAAGTTATGTATATGGAAATCTTCAGCAAAAGCCGCATCTCTTATTTCTTTTGGATAAATTTTGTTTAACCAATATTTTTTAGAAATATATGACCCCACATATTGATTAAGTCCTTGCAAAGAAAATGTCATATTAGCATTTTCTTTAACCTGCCAATCAAGCTCTTTTAAGTAGCTATCAACTTTTTCAGAAGATTCATCCACTGCAGTTCCCAATTCTCTTACTTTTCTTCTTTGTTCTCTATAAAGAATATAGGACCTTGCTTCTTCAACCAATCCTTCCAAAATCAAAACTTCTTCAACAATATCTTGAATTTGTTCAATTGTAGGAATTTCATCTTTTTTAAATCTTCGATTTAAAATATCAACAACTCTGCCACCAACTTTTCTTGATTCAGCCCCATTGCCATGTCCTACAGATGTAATGGCCTTGTGAACCGCATCAATAATTTTTTCTGTTTCAAACTCAACAACCCTGCCATCTCTTTTCAAAACTTTTGCGATTTTGCTTTCCACTTTTTTTACTTTTGACATAAATAATTTTTTTTAATTTTTTATAAGTTGCATAATCTATTTTACTTGATTTAAAAACCGCGTCAAGCCCCACTTTAAGCACAAAAATCTGTGGATAACTATTAATTTATGCCAAAAAATCAAAAACCCAACAAAAAAGCCATTTTTTTATGACTTTTTTTGTTTTTATTTCCTATTTTATAAATTCTTCAATAGGAAATATTTCTTCAATAGTTTTGAATTTGCTTGGAGCTATAATATTTACAGATTCATTAAAATTTGATTCTGTTGCTTGCAAAGAAACATTAATTTTTCCCTTTACATCACCTTGTGTTAAATCTGCAAGATCTATTGTTTTTAAAACATCAAACCCATAAAGCAAATTGTCTTTTCTCCCAATTAAAACATTTATTTTAATTTCACCAATTTTATTTAAAGCCTCTTGCATAGCTCCTTTCATAGCTCCAATCATATAAGGCGAAGAAGCTACTAAATCATTTTGCATATTTATACTTTCTTGCATAATCTCCCCAAAAACTTTAAGTAAGTTATCATTATTAATTACAAGCACATAATTATACATCTTTTCACCATTTACCACAGTATCAGCCAATTCTTCTTTAACAATAAATATATTATTTTCTGCAACTATTTTTTGCATTTTTTCTGTAAACTGAGCTATCTCTGCTTCTGTAAGGGCTCTTGTTGCAATTGAATCTTTTTCTGCAATTGTTTTTTGAAAATCTTTTGGAACTTTTACCCAAGTTCCTATTACTTGTAAAGGATCGACCCCAAACATCAAAAACATCATGCCAAAAGATGGCGCATTCATTTCTGAAATTTTAAAGTATAAATCTTTATCTACAACCATCATTTCTGCTTTCAAAGAATCTGATAAATTCGTTGCAGTATCTGACGAGATAATACTAGCTTTCATGCTACTTTTTGGATTAAATTTGTCTGTTACATCTGAGTCGCCACCAAAATCAATATTTATTTTTTTGCCATCATCTGTAGATAAACCCATCTTTGTTTGGGTGCTTACAGTTTTTACATTTTGCATGTTTTGCAACATGTTTTGCAAAACCTGTTCTGGACTTGGCCTGAAAGGACTCCAGATTGGATCATATACTCTTGTGTATAATACAGCACCAAAAGCTCCAGCACCAACTAACAACAAAACAATTGCAACAATTAAAACTTTTAAAACAATTTTTGACTTACGTTTTTTTGGCATAGGCTCCTCTGGCGTTGCTGATGGCTTCATAGGCTCAGGTTGCAAAGGTGGTGGATTATTCTCTGGCAAATTATTTGGCGAAAATTGATTATTTAAATCTTGCATATGTTTTTTTATTTAATTTATTAATATTGGTTTATTATAGCACTAATTAAAAAAATAAAAAACCTCGGTTTATAAGTCCCGAGGCTCAAAATATTTTTCAAACGCAATCAAATTGCGCTCAATCTGTCAATCCTAAACATAAGCCCCCAAATGGCGGTGTGTTCATTGGTATATTCTATTATTTCTCTGATTGCAGGATTTCCTTTAAGCAAACGAGAGACCTTTTTACCTTTTGGGTAAAAAAGAATTGCCGGCACATTACTATGGTTTGCCATCTCAACTTCAATCCCACCTCCCCAAGAAGGAGCAATGGCCACAACTACCAAAACCGAAGTTTTTTTGCAAACCTGATTGCGCTCAGCTTTATCAACATCTTCTGGCAAAAAATTTGCATGCAGAGTTGGGTCATAATGTTCGTGAGGAACAAATGCCCTATTACCAAAATACTCTTCATGAGCATCAGCAATTCTCACATACAAAGCCTTAATGACAGCCTGCTCATCAGGCAACAACTCCGTCAGAGGACCACAAATATACGCGGTCTTGATAATATCACTCATCAAAAATTCTCCTTGAACAATTGCCAAAGAACAAAAACCACGACACATATTTTAGATTATTCTTTTTTTAAATTTTGTCAACCCAAAAGCCCTCTTTCGAGAGCTTAATAAAATCTTTCATAAAAAAACCACGCGACTGTTGAGCCCGTGGCGTGGCAAAGTTGTTACGCACAACTTGCAAAGCTCAACTACGGCTGAAGGTTGTCTGAGTCAGAGGCAAATCAGCGTCCCATTTGATAGAGATGTTGCCATCCGGCGGAATGCAACTTTCTTCGCCTACAAGAAAGTCGTCGGGTAGAGCAGTAATTAAGTGTTCCTTGTAAGATTCGTAGTATTCCCAGAAACCTGTAATACCATACCCCCGTGGAGCTACAAATCTTACGACAACCATTCTTTTTCCGTTTCCCATCAGATTTTTTTCGCTCCGTATTTGAGCGATAATACTGGAAAAATCGTTGCGTACGGCTTCTTGGGCACTTCTCTGTACCTGTTTCCTGCGCGCCCTCAAGCGCCCTTCGGACATTTCTTGATTCACAATGCTTCTCCTTGCGAATTACTCACACACAGAAAAAATCAAATTCTATATTATCATATCATAATATGTAATATTGTCAATGGTTTAATGCCCTACTCTGCTTTAACTAATTCTTGCACAGATTATTTTAAACAACCAAAAAAATATTCATGCCATTGAAGTTTTAATAAAAAAGTTTATTATAAAATTAGCAAACAAATCCTCTAGCCAAAGGAGACGCTATGATCAGAATAAGAGTCAAATGGACTGAGCCCGAAACAACCAATGAAGGCACGTTCTTTATAAGGGCTGACTATCACAATGGACGCTGGTTCTTTCACCAATTCATCAACTCTGACTACGAGTGGTATCTGATTGAGACAACGCCTGAGCTTGTCCAGGCTGCCAAAGATGAATTGCAAAGACCTCGTTGCCACCGCTCTTATCGGCGCTTTTGCCAAAAGCAGTAAATTGCCCAGGCCTTTGCGCAACTCCCAAATAATGCCCGAGAACCCTCGGGCCTTTTTTTATAACCAAAAAGCCCTCTTTCGAGAGCTTAGTAAAAAACAAAAAGTTTAAAAAAATAAATTTAATAACTCCACCCCAAATCCACTTTATCTGTAGTGATTTTTAAAATCTTTAAACCTTTTTCTGTTTTTAGAATTTTTCCAGAAATATCTTTGCCAACAAAGGTTGTGTTTTTTCCACCATACACTGCCAGCACATTATAATCATTTGCTTGCCCTGAGCCATGTCGAAGGGTGGAGGATACATATTGCGAAAGCATTGTAAGTTTACCTTTCTTATCAAAAAGCCACAAGAAAGCCATTTTATTTTTGCTGGTGTCGGCTAACTTTCCATTGTACTTTATAGATTTTATTTCAGCTTTCATGGTAATTTTTCTGTTTTTATCTTTAAGTTTAATTTCTGTAATGTTGCCGGCTTTGTCAGTAAGCGTGATCGTATCGTCTTTATCTGTTACTGTGATTTCTGACGCTAAACTCAAATTATCTTTACCGACAAATTTTAAATCTTTTTTTACTGGATCAAACTCAATTATTGCTTCGGGCGCAATTGTATCTGGCGTATAATCACCAGGATAAATTACAACTGCTTGTGAGCTTGGTGTTTCTTTTACAGTTAAAGTTGTACGAGACCCGACCTCGCCCAAATTTACTGTACCCGTTAGTTCAGAAGTAACTGGTAAATTAATAAAGCTTTCTGTCTTGTTTTCAGTGGTGTTTTGGATATCTTTGACATTTATCGTATAAGTTCCTATCCCTGTTCCCTGCATATTTACTGTGTATGTTTGGCCATTATCTGTTGGTAAAAAGATAAATTTATGCCATCCTTGCGTCGATGCAGGTTCGCCCCAAATTTCAAAATTAGCTTCTGCAATTTCATTAATAATATCTCCATTTCCATTTAAACCTAATCTATTGCCATTTTGATCTATTATAAAAATATCAACTGGACTAAAAACTTCAATTGCTTTACCGTTAAGCTGACATTTGTTTACATCTTGAGTAACAATATCTTTACCAAGTGAATCTTTACTTACAAATAAATTACTTCCTGCAATTAAATTTACAATTTGTTGTCTTATTCCGTCCTGACTTGGCATTTTGCCATGCTCGGGGCTTATAGCATAATATTTATTTTCTTGGTTTATTGGCAAGTTTGTAGCACTTTGAATTGGAACTGTGCCATCTCCTGTATTATAACCTAATTGTTTGTAAGCCACATCTGGATTACCAACATTTTTCACTTGCGTTATGTTAGTTAATGTAGCTGACTTACAACCAACTATATTATATAAATCTACTCCCGTAGTTCTTAAATCATAATCATCAAAAACTTGCGTATGCAGGGCTTCAGAGTTGTTGAAAGCTTGCTGATTAAGGCCTTTTTCATTTATCATATAACTTTCAAATTCTTGATAGTTTAAATCTTTTTCTATAACTTGCCAGCTTGAATCAAAAATAGTTGGATTTTCTATTGTTTTTACAAAACTACCTGAAACGCTATAATATTTTTGCGTTGGTAACAAATCATAAGCAACTGGCATATTTTCTGATATCTTTTTCATTTCTTTTTCTGAAAGAAGTCCAACTGACCCAACTTTTATTCCATAATCATCACCTTGTAATAATGCTTTAATAGCTTTTGGCGCTCCTATGTTTGGCACGCCAACAAATACTGCTTTATTTATTTTGTGATTTGCAAAATTATCCATCACATACTTTTTGGTAATTAATCCCCCGTTACTATGAGCCACCACATCAATTTTTTCTGCACCAGTTTGAGTTATAATTGCATCAATTTTGTTCTTTAGTAAATCCACATTTGTAACTTGCCCTGAGGAATTCGAAGGATCTGAAAATTTCCCACTCACCCCATATCTCCAATCATAAGGGAAAGTAAACAAAGTTTCCCCCTCCACATACCCCTGCCCAATAAATTCTTGGATCAAAGACTCCGTATAATCAAAAATCACAACATCAATTCCCGCTATATTACTTTTAACAGATTTAATAACATTATTTATTAAAACTTGATTATCAGATGGATTTAAATTGTTTAAGAATTGCATTGGATCCATAAAACTATCACTTGGACTAAAAGTCATTCTGACTGGATCAATCCAGAGAAAATTATTATCTTTCATTATTTCTGTTCCTAAAATCCCTGGTACAATCAAAACTGGAGTTTTATCGCTAGCTTTTTTATTATTAAATGTGCAAGTTATATTTGACCATGAAGCTGGCGAGAAACTAACTTGATTTTGTTGATACAAAAAAAGATTGCTTGGATTATCGCTGATACAGAGCATT
>CAINMG010000143.1 GCA_903850725.1 Candidatus Staskawiczbacteria bacterium | reverse complement strand
TCTAGTAGTATTAGTTTAATTATGTAAATAAAAAATATCATTAAAATTAATCAAATAAAATTTTATGAACAAAAAATTTTTAATCATACTTTTATCGCTCTGCATATTATTCCCTATTCAGTCTTTTGCTGTAGCTGGTGGTGGAGGAGGCGATCCCGGACCATCGTTTTGTGCAAACAAAGATTTTAGAAGTGATAATAATATTTTCCAAGATTATCAAAATTCAGAATATGTAAATGGTTTACTAAGAATCAATTTTAAATTACAAAATAGCGTTGCATATCAAAATTTTTACCTAAATGCTAATTTATTTGATTCAGAGTGTAACTCATATGGCGATGATTACTATGATTGGGGTAATCCGCCAATAATTACATTTTTACCATATACTGTAAATTTTAGTTTGCGCTTTATTACGCCAACTCATTTTGTAATCTGGAATAATGACACAAATAGCAGATTTGATTGCTCTATATGCGATATTGATTTTAGTAGTTACGGATATCCAGATAATTTACAGGCATCTTTTTTTATTACTGATTATTACGGCTATAATCGTGTTGGGTCATATTCCTTGCCAATTATAGAACCAAAGCCAATCGTGTCAAAAACTCCTATATTGATTGTGCCAGGGATTATGGGTACGGAGATGTTTGATGGGTCTGAGAAATTGTGGGTAGATCTAAATAGGATGTCTTACACGATTGGTGATAGTTTTATGGACCCACTTGGATTTAATGATAATTTAACGCCAAGTAATACGAATGTTTTTTCGGCGGAGGTTATTAGTGTTGCTAAGCTTTTTGGTGCAGATATGTTTAACTATACTACACGTTTGAAAGAGGAACACATAGGGCAAGGCTCCATTGAGAATGAAACGCTTTTTACTTTTCCGTATGATTGGAGATATGGGGTGAGTGGGAAGTTTGCAAGCGGAGAAACAAATGTGGATTTGCTAAAGAATAAAATTGATGAAATTTTGGCGCAAACCGGTGCAAGCAAAGTTGATATTATAGCTCACAGTATGGGTGGCTTAATAACCAAAAAGTATGTAATTGATAATTTTACAACAGACACAACAACTCACAAAATCAACAAAGCAGTGTTTGTTGGTGTGCCAAACACAGGAGCTCCAGAAGCAATCAAAACTTTAATTCAAGGAAGTAATATGGGAATTCCATTTTTAAACGACGCAGAAGTAAAAAAGATTTCAGAAAATATGCCCGCATCTTATGATTTGCTTCCAAGTCAAAAGTATTATGATGTTTCAGGTAGTTTTGCAAAAGTATTTTATACGCCAGATATTTTTGATCCTGATTGGAAGCCTGGGACAACAGTATTGCCAGAGAATGTTTTAGATTATCAAGAATTTGGAAATTATATAACAGAAGATAAAAACTTAAACTCAACAGCTTTCAATAATTCTACAACATTGCATACGCAAGCATTTGATGATTTTGATTTACGAACTGCGGGCGTTGATGTTTATAGAATTGCAGGCTGTAAGACAGGAACAATTGCAAATATCAAAGAAACAAGATTTGTAGATACTCAAGGTAATACAACGGCCTCAAATTATGCGATTACTAGTTTTGATATTGGTGATGGCACAGTTCCAATTCAGAGCGCTACAAATCTTCCAGTAGATGATAATAAAAAGTTTTATGCGCTTGCTTCTGAACATGGTAAAATGTTAAGCCAAGATGGCACAAGACAACAAATTACCAATATAATTGCAGGAAGCACTTTAAGCACAGGCAAAAACTTTTGGGGTAATAATTTAATTACTCAAGATGTCAATAATTGTCAGCTCAATGGTAAGGCCATAGAAGTATTTAGCCCAGTTGATATTTTTGTAACTGATCAGTTTGGCAACAAACTGGGGCTTGCAGAAGACAAAAGTATAATCAACGAAATCCCCAATGCCAGTTTTGAAATATTGGGCGAACAAAAATTTATCTATCTACCAACAGATAACAACCAAACATACACAATAAATATGCAAGGCACGGGAACTGGAACTTACACAATTAATGTCAAAGATATACAAAACACTACTGAAGCAAAAACAGAAACATTCAGCAACTTACCAGTTACAACCAGCTTAACAGGCACAGTGAATTTGGGGGACATCGGAAGTCCCATAACTTTAACAATAAAAGAAACTCCAACTTCGCAAGCAGTTGTAATTTATCCGGGAGATTACACGCAAGACACCATTGCTCCCGAAGTAGTAATTGAGTTTGACCCAATTAAAAAAGATTTAAAGTTCACTGGCAAAGATAATTTAAGTTTATCATCAGAAATTACAATTACAGACAAAGATGATATAATCACTCTTACTGACAAAGCAGGCAATACCACAGAAATAAAACTCAAAGATAAAAACAGAAAAATCACAATGAAAGCAGAAATAAAGTCAATTAAGTATAATGGCAAATTAGCAGATACTAGTAAAAACAAAATGGCTTTCTTGTGGCTTTTTGATAAAAAAGGCAAGCTCACAATGCTTTCTCAATATGTGTCCTCTAAAAAAGATTATAATGTGCTGGCAGTTTACAACGGCAAAAACACAACCTTGCTTAGTAAAGATAGCTCTGGCAGAATTATGAAAACTGAAAAAGGGTTAAAAATCCTCAAAATTGCTACAAATAATGGCGATTTAAGCTGGGGGTATTAAAGTTTAAATTATGGAAAGCAATAAAGCAATATTAGTTATTAATGATTTAAAAAAGCTTGGGACCAAAAAAAGAGCCGAAGCTTCAAAGTGGTATTTTAAAACCAACAAAGGTCAGTATGGCTTTGGAGATATTTTTTGGGGGATAAGCGTACCAGATCAAAGAAAAATAGCTAAAAAATATCAGGATTTATCTTTACCTCAAATATCCTTGCTTTTAAAAAACAAAGTCCATGAGTTAAGGCTTACGGGGCTTTTTATTTTGGTTTTACAATTTAAAAAATCTGATGATGCAGCAAAAAACAAAATTGTAAAATTTTATTTAAAACATAAAAATTATATAAACAATTGGGACTTAGTAGATTCTTCTAGTTTGTATATTTTAGGAGAGTATCTTTTAGATAAAAATAAAGATGTTTTATATAAATTAGCAAAATCAAAAAACTTGTGGCACAGAAGAATTGCTATTATTTCTACTTTTGCTTTTATAAGAAAAAATCAATTTAAAGACACTTTAAAAATTTCCAAGATTCTTTTAAAAGATAATCATGATTTAATCCATAAAGCAGTTGGTTGGGCTTTAAGAGAAGTTGGCAAAAAAGATATGGGAAAAGAAGAGGAGTTTTTGCAAAAATATGCTAAGGTAATGCCAAGAACAATGCTTCGCTACGCCATAGAAAAATTCCCCGAACCAAAACGTAAAAAATATTTATCTTTATGAAAAATTTTTGGAAAAAATTATCCCGCCACAGCGGGATCCCGCCAGCGGGCGGGAAATGGCCTGCCTTGCCGGCAGGCAGGCCGATTATGGTTCAAGCTCCAATGAGTGGAGTAACTGATCAGGCTTTTCGCCTTATGCTTGCAAAATATGGCAAGCCAGATGTTTTTTGGACAGAGTTTATTTCTGCTTCAGCTTTGTTTTCTCCCAAAGCTCAAAAATATTGTCTTGATGTCTTAAAATTTTCTAAGGGTGAAAGACCAATAGTAGCCCAAATCTTTGGTGCAAATTTAGATGAATTAGAAAAAGCTTCGCAAATAATTGCCAAGCTTGGTTTTGATGGTATTGATATTAATATGGGTTGCCCAGATAGAAATGTAGAAAAACAAGGAGCTGGCTCTGCTTTGATAAAAAATCCAGAGCAAGCAGTAGAGGTTATAAGAGCAGTCAAAAGAGGATCAAAAGGACTTCCTGTTTCTGTAAAGACTCGTCTTGGTTATAATCAAAATGAAATTAAAGAATGGATTCCTGTAATTTTAAAAGAACAAGTTGCTGTTTTAACTGTGCATTTTAGAACAAAAAAAGAAGCTTATGCTCCGCCAGCTCACTGGGAGCTAGCCAAAGAGCTTGCAAGCCTTCGCAATAAATATGCTCCAGAAACTTTGTTGATTGGCAATGGTGATGTAAAGTCTTTAAAGCATGCTTTGGAGTTGGCAGAAGAAACTGGTCTAGATGGTATAATGATAGGTAGGGCAGTTTTGGGAAACCCTTGGTTCTTCACACCACAGTGTGATCCCGAGCTAGGCGGGATAGACAAAAATCCAAGCACTAAACAAAAGTTAAAAGCTATTATAGAACACTCAGAATTATTGGGTAAAGAAAAACACTGGGATACTATAAAAAAACATTTTCATGCGTATTGTAAAAACTTTGTAGGAAGCAAAGAATTAAGAGACAAGCTCATGAAAACTAAAAGCGCCAAAGAAACTAAAGAGGCTGTCAAAAAATTTATCAAAGATCACAACTTGTGATATAATAAAATAATTAAAATTAATTAAATTTACAAAATATGAATTTAAATAAAACAATTTCAACCTTGTCGGGAATTGTCATAATTGTTGCAGTGTCAATTATTTTAATGGGCGGGATTCTTGTTTTTGGATATTTTGCAGAGTTAAAACAGCAAAGCTCAGGAGTAAATAATGTTTTAGAATATAAAGTTTCTGTAAAAAACGATGAGCAAAATTTATCTTTTGAGCCACTAGAAAATAAAGTTTTGCCATTATTTATAAAAAATATTAAAGATACAACAAATATAAAAGTTGTTTTTCATTATGATGGGGACTATGAGCCACAAAATGATTGGGGGTGGGCACCATCACAATTTTATACTAATCCTGAAACTAATGAAAAAATGCTTTTAGTTTCCAAGGCGAAAGATAGGCAAAATTTTGATTATGGCGCAAACAATTATTTATCATTATTTAAATCAGAGGGAAGCCATTCTTATCAAGGCACGCCAATTTTTGTTGCAAACACTCAAGATAAATATTCGTTATCATATTTAGGCTTTAAAATAAGTGATAAGAGTTTATTAAGTGAGCTTAAAGTGTCTTTAGGGATTGATTATAATGCAGAGACTTGGGACAATATCACTACCAAAAATGACAATAGCTTTTCATTAGCATCTTTGCTTGGAATACAAACAGCCAGTGCTTGTGGACCAGGTTTGTATTTACGCAGAATTGGTGACGAAGTTTTAAATTTTGTTGAAGAATCAAATGGCGTAGCTTGGTATAAGTTGCAAAAACCAATTGCCCTATATGATTTAAGATTGCAATATTCAGACCAAGATTGTTATTTAATGCCAAATTATTGTAAAGATCAGTTTGGAGATCCTAAAGAATGCGATAAATATTTTTCTTGTTATTATAATGCTACTATCAAGGATTTATCAAAAGGCAATTTAAGAATGCATGTTAATTATAAGGCAAATGATAAAGAGGGGATATTAAAAATTCAAATGGCAAATTTTATAGTGAGCGATCAAAATGGAGCATATTATCAAGCAGAAATGGGTGAATATTTTAATCATTATTATAAAGCATATCTTCAATAGATTAAATGATAAAAATATACAAACTTATTTTAGTTGTTTTAATCGGGTTTGTTTTGTTTTTAGTTGCAGGGCAGTTGTTTTATAAAAACCAAAAAACAATAAATTTGCAATCATCAAGTAATAGTAAGGAAATTGTTTTGCCAAGTTTGATTCAAGATCGATTGGGGCAAAGTTTTATTGTTGGCATAGAAGGTAAAATATTAGACGACAGATCAAAGCAAATTTTAGAGAAAATTAAACCAGCAGGAGTTATTCTTTATTATAGGAATTTTGAAAATCCAGAACAATTTAAGGAATTAATAAGTCAATTACAATTGTTAGCAATCAAAACAACTAATCACCCATATTTTATAATGATTGATGAAGAGCCTGGTGGGGCAACTCGTTTAGATCTTTTTGAAAATGTTTTTGCTTTTGGAACTCCAAATTGGCAACAAATTGAAAGCGATATAAAAATAATGAAATCACTTGGTGTAAATGTGGATTTAGCTCCAATTGCTGATTTTGCTTTTGATGATAATGCTTTTATTAAAGATAGGGTGCCTGCACGCAGTATAGATAATTTAAAGGATTTTAATAAAAAATTTATTTCATTGCTAAGTCAAAATAATATTTTATCAACTTTGAAGCATTTTCCAGGAATGGGTGTTTTTGTTGAGGACCCGCATAAAGTGCTCCCAAGTACAGACATTGGCATTTTAACAATAGACAAGTCCATAGATATATTTAAAAATGGAATTGATAATGGGGCAGATTTTGTTATGACATGCCACTGCGTGTATGATGACATTGATCCTGATAATCCAGCTACTACTTCAAAAATAATTACAACAGATATTTTGCGAAAGCAGGTTGGTTTTAACGGATTAATTATTACAGATGATTTGTCGGAAATGCCTTTTACTATAAACAAAAAAATTGACTTGAGTCAAGCAACATCACAGGCGATTAAAGCAGGAAATAATCTAGTTTTGTTTTCTCACAAGCTTACAGAAACTGAAATAATATTTGATAAGTTACTTAATATAGTAAAGAATGATAAAGAATTAAGCTTGCTTGTTGGTCAAAATTATATTAAAGTTGTATCACTAAAAAATAGTAAATTTGAAGTATCAAAATAAAGGTTTATTGAAATTACCCCAAAAAAGAGGTAATGTTAATTAATTATTATTAATTTTTAAAATATATGAACAAAAAATTTATTTTCATTTTATTGGTTGCCATGATTATTTTAGGAATAGGTGTTTATTATTTCGACAAAACAGAATTAAATAATAAAGATACAGACTCTCTTTATGTTATTAAATTAAATAAAGATATAAATAAAACAATTCAAAGTATTAGGTTAACAGTTGATAATTTTCCATTAATAGATGGTGCAACATCTACACAACCAATAAGAAGTTTAATAGCTTGCAAGGCATTTAATGGCAATTGTGATTATTGGTACGAAACTGAGGCCAGGGAGATGTTTCTTTCTGCAGATTTTTATAATAGTAGTTTAAGTTATGAAGACCAAGATAAGATAAGAAAAAAAATTGAAAAAAATAGTAAAACTCATGACGCATATTTGGACCTTATTCTTAAAAGAAATGATTTAATATTGGTATCCACAAAGCCCTCTGATGACGAAATAAATACCGCAGAAAAATTTGGGGTTAAATTAGAGCTTACCCCCATTGGCCTTGATGGTTTTGTGTTTTTAACCCACAAAGATAACCCCGTCACAAACTTAAACACAAAAGATATTCGCGATATCTACACGAAAAAGGAAACAAATTGGAAAAAATTTAATGGAGTTGATTCTGATATCAAAGCTTTTGTTAGACAAAAAAACTCTGGAAGTCAGGAGCTGATGCAAAAATTAGTCATGAAGGAAAGCCAAATAAACCCTTCATTTGAAGAAGAAAAATTAGTATTTATGGGAATGTCAGAACTCATAGAGGGGGTAGAAAAAGATGACAATTCTTTAGGATATTCGTTGTATTATTATAAAAATACAATGATTGATAAAAGAGATCTTAGGCCGGATGTTAAACTAATCTCGGTTGATGGTATTGAGGCTAACCCCGAAAACATTGCATCAAGAAAATACCCATATACTTTTGAAATTTATGCTGTTACCAGACTAGATCAGTCAAAAGATTCTCCTGCTTATCAGATAAAAGAATGGCTAACAAGCAAAGAAGGTCAGGTAATTATAAAAAAAGCGGGATATATAGGCTTACAAGATTAATTATTATTAATTACTGCCTCTGGGCAGGTAAAAATATGGAAGGATTTATAGTATTTTTAATATTTGTAGTGGTTGCGATTGTTTTGTCTTCAATAAGACAAATCAATCAATATGAGAAAGGAGTTAAGTTTATGCTAGGAAAATATATTGGGATGATGGAGCCGGGTTGGAGATTGGTTTTGCCAGTTATTCAATCTTATAAAAAAATTGATATAAGAGTAAAAGCCGTAGATGTGCCAAATCAAGAAGCAATTACCAAAGATAATATTTCTGTAGGAGTAAATGCAGTTATTTATTATAAAGTTTCTGATGCAGCTAAATCATTTTTGGAAGTAGAAGATTTTTATTATGCAATATCTCAATTAGCTCAAACCACAATGAGAAATGCTGTAGGTCAAGTTGATTTAGATACTTTGCTTAGCCAAAGAGATAAAGTTTCAGAAAGCATTAGAAGTATTATTGATGCAGAATCTGAACCTTGGGGTATTAAAGTACAAAATGTGGAGCTTAAAGATATTGTTTTGCCAGAAGAAATGAAAAGAGTAATTGGTAGACAAGCCGAAGCAGAAAGAGAAAAAAGAGCCATGATTATCAAAGCCGAAGGAGAAGTTGTCTCAGCTGACAACATGGCCAAAGCAGCTACAATACTTTCTAGCGCTCCAGGGGCTTTGCATTTAAGAACACTGCAGTCTATTAATGACATAAGTTCCGATCAATCAAACACAATAGTATTTGCTGTTCCGCTTGAAGCTTTAAGAGCACTTGAAGCTTTTACAAAGAAAAACCAATAAAATATGCAAAATAAAATATTATTAATAAAAAAAGTATGAATTATAAATATATTTTAGCAGTAGTGTCCGCGATATTAATCTTTGGTGGTGTTTTAGCTGGCAGTACTTATGCCACCGTTGGTGGTTCTAGTTTTATTTATGATTTTAAATATAATCCGCAAGACGAATCGATTTATTACAAAAGTTTTTCTGAAAGCGGAAGAGGTTGCCCGCCAGAGTTAATAAAATTATCATTGGTTTCAGGGGGACCTCAAGTGGTTTATTCATGTGACGATGGAGAAAAATTAACACAAAATAGCGGCTCTGTATCTCCCGCTGTTGATTTATTAATCAATAATATAACCTCAAATTTCAAAAATTTAACATCGATTGATTTAAAAAGAAATAAAATTTCTATTGATGTAAGATTTGTGAATTACGATAAATTTAGTCCAGGCGATAGTTATATTAAGTCTGCAAATTTTATAGTCTCAGTTTATCAGGAAAATAAGAAGACGCTTGATTTTGCCGCAACGGGTTGTAATATAGAACAACCTTTTGTTTTTGCTGGATATGCTATACCTGGTTTCGATAAAAAAATAGCTTTGTTGCTTTCAACTAAGGGCGATTGTATGGAAGGAGGCTATATAAATGAAACGATGCGTATTGTTGGTGGCTTGAATGTTTTGGACAAGACTCCTATTCCTAACTATTATAAAAATAATTCGGCATTAATACCAAATGAAGGAACCTTGGTGATTTTTGAATCAACCGAGCAAGGTAATATTTTCACTAATACTACTCCTGACATAAATACTAATGCAACCCCTAAAAATGCTGATAATAATGTTAGTAATTCACGAAATATAAACTTCTATTTGGTTGGAATTTTCGTTGCAGT
>CAINMG010000142.1 GCA_903850725.1 Candidatus Staskawiczbacteria bacterium | reverse complement strand
TTGATCAATTAAAAAAAATGGCTGAGCTTAAAAAAATGCAAGATTCATTTAAAAAAGAATTTGTGACAGTAGAAAAAAATGGCGTTAAAGTTGTTATGAATGGCAATTTTGAGGTACAAGAAATTAGTTTAAATGAAAGTCTAAGTAAAGAAGATCAAGAGAATAATTTAATCCAATGCTTAAATGAAGCCAAGGATAATATTCAAAAAACATTAGCCAAAAATTTAATGGCTTCAGGGTTTAGCTTTTAAATTAGGAAAAATATGGAAATTGTAGACAAATATGGTTATTTGGAAGAGGTGATTGGCTATATCGAGCAGAATATTATAAGCGACAAAGGGTGGCTAAAGATTTTGCGTAAAATAAAAATTAGCAAAGAATTACTGGCTGAATTATCTTTGGGTATTAAGAAGTTTTCTGAAAATGCTTTTTTTGCTTTGCTTGAGGAAAAGCTGGAAAAAAGACATAGTTCAATTACTGGAGCAGAGGCTTATGTTTATGGTGTTGATTTGAAAATAGATACAGAAAAAAAGAAAGCTTTTATTTTACTAACTTTAAATTTTAAAATTATTCAGGGTGGAGAATCGGAAGATAAAATAACGATGATAATAAAAATGTTTTCCAAAGAAAATATCAAAGTCAATTTTGTAGCCAAAGAAAGACCTAATCTCAAAAAGTAAAAATATGACAGCTGAAGTCAAAGTATTAATACAAGGATATACTGGTCATGATAATGTAACTGGAGAGGAGAGAACTCAGCCAACTGTTTCTTTGGTGAAAGACGAAGGGATCGTGATGGTTGTAGACCCTGGTGTTTTAGAGTCACAACAAGTTTTAATTGATGCTCTGAGTAAAGAAAGGATATCTATTAATGAAGTAAATTATGTTTTTATAACTCATTCACATTTGGATCACTACCGAAATGTGGGGATGTTTATAAATGCAAAAGTTATAGAGTATTTTGGGATTTGGGATAAAAATAAAGTAGAGGATAGAAAGGATAATTTTACAGAAAACATGAGGATTTTATTGACTCCGGGGCATGATTATACTTCGCTTACCCTTTTTGTCAAAACAGAGCAAGGTGTTATAGCAATTTGTGGGGATGTATTTTGGAAAGAGAATTTACCAAAAGTTGATTCTTATGCTCAGGATCTGGCAAAGTTAGGCCAAAGCAGGCAAATGGTTCTGGAAATGGCAGATTTTATAATCCCAGGACATGGAGCAATGTATGAAGTAAAAGAAAAAGTTTTTAATACTCAGGAGATTGCAAAAAATAATATTAAACAAATCTTAAATAATAATTCTATTAAAATAAACAGCATTGGTAAATTCCTTTACGATAATATTTATACAAGTATAAAGAAAAAATTAGTCTTAAAAAGATTGGGAAATTGCAAAAAGTGTAAAGCGCTATTTAAGGAATTAGATGATAAATGTTTTTGCCAACCAGTAATTTGTTTTAGATGTTGCGAGTGCGATGATTGTGACTTATGTAATTGCAAACACAAAATAAAGTAATTTTTTTATGAAAAATAAATTTTATATATTTTTAAGTGTTTTGTTGTTTTTAGGAGTAGCTGGTTTTTGCTTTGCACATTTACCAAGAATTGTTTATACACAAACAGGAGATGTTACTATCGAAGGGCCAGAAAATTCGCAAGCTTTTTATGATGAATTAACTGATGCTCCAAAGAATTATTTGATTAGTTCAGAAAAAGATTTTATTTTATATTTAAATTTATTAGTGCCTGCAATCAATGGCGATAGTAGGTATTCTGCCAATATCTTTTTAGTAAAAGATGGCGTAGAAGAAAAAGTTGCTTTTGTAGATGGGCAAACAGATTTTACTTGGCAAGAATATTATGAAGAATTTGGTAGAGATTATTATTATAAGGGGCCAGAATTTGAGCAAAAATTGTCTGCTGGTAATTATAAGATAGAGATTTTTTCTTATGCAAATAAAGGTAAATATGTTTTGGCTGTGGGTAAAAATGAAGTTTTCCCAATTTTGGAAACAGTTAAAGTTTTTTGGACTTTACCAATGCTTAAAATGCAGTTTTTTAAAACTTCCGTAGTAGAATTTGCATTTACTATATTTGGGAAAATAGCTATTGGAGTTTTGGGGCTGATATTATTATTAATAGCTTTTTTGATTTTTATTAGTTCAGTTATTAAATCATTTAAAGACAGAAAACCAAAAATGCTTCTTTTGACTTCTTCTGGCATGTCAGGTTCTCGCGAATATATTATGGCAATTTTACCAAAACCAGCAGAAGACATCAGGGTGGCTCATATTATTACAGCTTCAAAATATAAGGAAGATAATAGGATTGGTGTTGAGAGGAATAGGCAAATTATGATTGAATCTGGTTTTAATGTTGAAGAAATCGATATTGAAGGCAAAAATTACGAACAACTTCTTAAAAAATTAAGTGAATTTGACATTATTTTTGTAAATGGTGGAAATACTTTTTATTTGTTAAAGCATATGAGGGCTTGTAATTTTAAGAAAATAATGAAGAAGTTATTTAGGAAGGGTATTATTTATATTGGAGAATCTGCAGGCTCAATTGTGGCAGGAAAAAACATTGAAATTGCCAAGTGGCTTGGCGATGAAAATATTGTTCATATGAGTTATTTAAATTTCTCGGGTTTAAATTTTGTGCCGTTTAACATTATGGTTCATTTTGATTTGGAGCGTGGAGAAATTATAAAAAAGAAAATTCCAAATCCAAAAAAGAGAAAAAATTTAAAAATTATAACTGACCAGCAAGCAATTTTCGTTTTGGGAAAGGAAATAACCTTTGTGGGAAGTGGGGAAGTTGTTGACCCGCAGAGTTTGTAGTTTGATTTTTTAGTGTCATTCCCGCGCCAGCCCGAGGCTGGTCCCACGCCCGAGGCGGGCCTGCCTTGGGCATTGGCGTCTTGGGCGGAAAAGCGGGAATCCAGAGTCCGTGCACTTAATTCTGGATTCCCAATCAAGTTGGGAATGACAAGTGAATTATGAAGATAAATGTAAAAGCAAAACCAAGTTCCAGAGAAGAAAAGGTAGAAAAAATTGATGAGAATAATTTTACTGTGAGTGTAAAAGAGCCACCAGTTCAAGGTAGGGCAAATTTGGCAATTAGGAATGCTTTGGCAATATATTTTAAAACAGGAACGGCAAATGTAAAAATAGTTTCTGGCCACACTTCACGAAGTAAAATTATTGAAATTATTAAGTAACAAATATGTCACAAGAAATAATAAATTCTTTAAACAAAAATTTTGAAAGCATAAAAAAGATTGATAAAAATGGCGTTGAATTTTGGCAAGCCCGCGAGTTGCTTCCACTTTTAGGTTATGACAAATGGCAAAATGCAGAAGAAGTGATTAAGCGAGCATCTCGATCTTGCATTAACAGCGGACAACCTATAGAAAATCATTTTACTGACATCAGTAAAATGATCGAAACCGGAAAAAGCGCTGTAAGACAAATTAAAGATTATAAACTAAGTAGATATGCTTGCTATTTAATTGCTCAAAATGGCGACCCTAAAAAACCAGAAATTGCTATGGCTCAAACTTATTTTGCAATTCAAACTAGGAAGCAAGAAATTTTTGGTCAACTACCAGAAGCCGACAAAAGATTATTTATTAGAGGCGAGGTTACTATTGAAAACAAAAAACTTTTTAGCACAGCCAAAAGAGCTGGGGTTACAAAATTTGGTTCTTTCAATGAAGCAGGTTATAAAGGATTATATGGAATGGCGCTTGCAAATATTGAAATTAAAAAAGGAATCAAGAAAGGCGAACTTTTAGACAGAGCAGGCACAACTGAATTAGCAGCAAATTTATTTAGAATTACACAAACAGATGAGAAAATAAAAAAAGATAATATCAAGGGAGATTTTCTAGCATCAAAAACGCATTTTATGGTTGGTGGAAAAGTCCGTCAAACAATTAAAGAAATTGGTGGCACAATGCCAGAAGATTTACCAACTGAAAAACACATTAAGGAGCTGAAGGTAGGAAAACGAAAACTATTAAATGAAAAAGTCGATGGAATATTTTGAGCCACGTGAAAATGTCGATGTTGAATATTTGGAAAGCTCAAAAAAAGTTGGGGAATTTTATTTTAATTATATAAATAGTTTAGCAGGTTATAAAGATTTTGATGAAGGTTTACTTGATTCGCTACCAGTAGAATCGAGAGAAATATTTAAGATAATAATTGATAATTCACGTAAATTTTTTGAAGCAGGGAAAGTACTAAAGGAGCATTTTAATATGGGGGCGAAAGAATTTTTGGTCCAAGTTTTTGGCAAAGATGAAGTAATGGAGGACGAATCAAAATACAATTTGCAAGAGTTAAGCGACGGCGTTTATTGTGTGTTTGTTGATATAGACTTTCTCAAAAAGTTATATGAAACCGAATTTTTTCCACAAGCTATGGCTGTAAAAGTTAAAGGAGGCATCTCATTTATTATTATGCCCAAGTTGCCAATAAAAAAACAAGCAGATAGTGATTTTTTTGATGCTAGAAAAAAAGAGAATTTACCACACGAAACAAATCATATTATATGGCATTTTCTGAAGCTTGAGGGGAGTAGCGTTGTTGAGTCAACTGGAGATAACGATGATATAAATAAAAATTTTTTAATGTTCAAAGAAGAATTAATGTGCCAATTGTGCAGTAACGGAATACTTCACTCTTATTCATATTTAAGTAGAATGAATGACTAACAGCGTAATGAATTTAAAGAGCAGAAACCAAAAATATTTGATTACATTTATGAAATTATGGATATTCTTAATGGGTGCTTGAGGTTGATTTCTAAATCAATAGAAAGGGCAGGTTTGCGAAAGGATATTTTAATTTCGCAAGTTCTAAAATCAAAAAGCTTTGATGAACTTCATAGAAACTTGCTAGAAATAAAAGTAATCATTGATAGTCAGCCAACCGTTGAAACTGTTTATGCAAAAAATTTTGATGCACCGTCCGGTTGGAACATGCTGTAATTATTATTGACATTACGCTTTAAACGCGTATAATAATAAATGAAAGGTCGCAATAGTAAAATGATTAAACCGAAAAGAAACATTCCTTAATAAGTACAATGTGAAAATCGGTTATAAATAAATGGCAAAAGAATTAGATTTAGAATTTCTTGAGTACATTGTCAAGGCATTGGTTGACAACCCAAAAGACGTCAAAGTAGAAAGAAAAGTTGACGAAATGGGAGTTTTGCTTTCATTGACAGTAAACCCAGCAGATATGGGTCAAATCATTGGAAGAGAAGGTTCAACAGCCAAGGCAATTAGAAACTTGGTAAGAATCGTAGGACTCAAAAACCACGCCAGAGTAAACCTCAAAATTGAGGAGCCAGAAGGTGGAAGAGCTCCAAGAGTTGAGAGAAAAGAAGTTACTTCAGACGATATCGATAACATTTCTCTTTAATTTACAAATAACAAAAACCGTGTTACAATTAGTATGGTTTTTGTTTTGAATAATTTTATGATTAAATTTGATGTGATTACAATTTTCCCGAATATTTTTAGCTCTTATGTGGGCGAGAGTTTGATTGCGCGAGCCATTATGAAAAAATTGATAAAAATAAATGTACATAATTTGCGTAAATGGACTACAGATAATCATCAAACAGTAGACGGTAGGCCTTTTGGTGGGGGGTTGGGAATGGTAATGCTTGTTGAGCCAATATATAAAGCTATAAAAAGTTTGACTGGTTCAAAACGTTCAAGTCGTTCAAAACGCAAAGTAATTTTGTTTACGCCAAGGGGAGAAAAGTTCACGCAAAAAATGGCTACAAAATTTTCTAAACTTGATCAAATAATTTTTATTTGTGGTAGATATGAAGGGGTGGATGAGCGTGTGGCAGAAAAAATTGCTGATGTAAAATTGTCTATTGGTGACTATGATTTGATGGGCGGAGAATTACCAGCGATGATTGTAATAGAAGCTGTTTCTCGGTTGGTTCCAGGAGTTATAGGTAAGGAAAAATTGCTCAAAGAACGCGTGACTAAAGCTGGTGGTTTTATTGAATATGCACAGTATACACGCCCAGAAATTTTTATAACTAAAGATAATAAAAAATGGAAAGCTCCAGAGGTTCTTTTAACTGGCGATCACAAAAAAATAGATGAATGGAAAAAGTTTCATAGTAAAGAAGTTCTAGATTAGTGCAGGGGATTGAAAGACTATAAATTTTGTGATATAAATATAACATAGATTTGGGCAGGTGGCTGAGCAGCAAAGGCAACAGACTGTAAATCTGTCGGGGTTTCCCCTTCATAGGTGCAAGTCCTATCCTGCCCACATTTCGAATATATGCCGATGTAGCTCAGTGGTAGAGCATTTTCTTGGTAAGAAAAAGGTCGCCAGTCCAATTCTGGCCATCGGCTCCATCGGAAGAAATCATAAAGCGTTTAGCTTTTAGCGTCTAGCGTCTAGTTTAACTATACCCTATACCCTATACCCTAAACCCTAAATACAGTGGCAGCAAAAAAACCATTTTTAAAGATTCAATGTAGTGCTTGTAAAACAGTCAACTATTTTACAAAAAAATCAAAAAAAGTAGCTGAAACAAAACTAGAAATGCAAAAATTTTGTAATTCTTGCAAAAAACACACCAAGCATAAAGAAGGTCGCAAAGGTTAAGGTAGTCTTTTGTTCGGAAGATAGTCGTAAGAAGGTACCATTGTTTATGGTACTTTTTGGTTGTATATTGAAGTTTAGTTAAAAAAGAGTAAAATTAAGATAATTATGTCAAAGTTATTAACAGAAACATTTGTCCAAGAAAATGTTATAAATTATCTATCGGATGTGAAAGGATTCAACAAACCGGTAAAGCCAACAGGTTTAAGGGAGCACGGAGTTGATATAAAAATGAAGCATAAGAAGTGCGGTTGGTATTTTTTAGTTGAATGCAAGGGAGACCCGGGCGAAAAGGTTATTTCTCCCGAAGGGTGGCGAAGCAGTGCAATGAATTCCGCATTAGGACAGATCATTACGAGAATGCATACAGATCGGAAAGCTATATATGGCGGTTATAATTATGGTATTGCATTTCCTTACTCTTTTAAGAGTAGAGTATTAGCAAAGATCCCGTATTATGTTTGCAATAGATTAAGGATTAGTATTTTTATAGTCAATGAGAATGGAGAAGTTGAAGAATATAATCATAGAAAACTAAAAGTTATTCAAAATAGTAAATAATATGCCATCATTAAATTGGGTAGGAAAAGAAGCAGTCATAAACCACGATAAAGAAGTCCCATTCAAACTTTTGAAGAAAGTTAAGTCTGCTTCGGTTGGCGAGAACTCCCAAAATTTAATTATTCACGGTGATAATTTAGAGGCGTTAAAGGCATTGATGCCTTATTATGGTGGAAAGATTAAATGTATTTTTATAGATCCGCCATATAATACTGGCGGTGAAAAATGGGTTTATAATGACAGAGTCAATTCTCCAAAAATTAAAAAATGGTTAGGCAAGGTGGTCGGGTCACAATCAGAAGATTTGTGTAGACATGATAAGTGGCTGTGCATGATGTATCCGAGATTAAAACTCTTAAGAGACTTATTAAGTGAGGATGGAGTTATATTTGTGAGCATAGACGATAATGAGCATTGTGATTTAAAACATATTTTTGATGAAATATTTTTAGAAGATAATTTTATTACAACTTTTATTTGGAAAAAGAAGGGAACATCAACAAATGTTGCAGGGGCGCAGGTTAGTTCTCTTACGGATTTCATTATTTGCTATGGAAAAACAGAAAAAGCAAAGTTGATGCCTCGCATTCGCTTAAAAGAGACGAGAGATTATCCGCATGAAGATAAGGAGGGAAAATATCGCTTAACTATTATTGAAAAGAAGAATGCAGGTGAGTACATAAGGGAGTCTATGCAATTCCCAATTTTAGGGACTAAACCGAGGGTTGGTAAAAGATGGCAGATAGGCATAGAAAAGGCAATGGAGCTGGAAAAGAAAGGTAGGTTTATAAATGAAAAAGGAACAATAAAACTTAAAATATACGACTTTGAGGATAAGGACACCTATTCTGCTCAGCCAAACTTACTTGATGATCATGGTACGACTGATAGTGCCGCGAGAATGTTGGCGGAGATTTTTGGTAAACAAGAGGTATTTAGTAATCCCAAACCAATTGAATTGATTAAACACTTAATAGGTATTACCACAAAAAAAGACGATGTTGTTTTGGACTCATTCGCTGGGTCGGGAACAACCGGCCATGCAGTTTTAGATTTAAATAAGGAAGATAGTGGTGAAAGAAAATTTATCATTATTGAGATGGAAGATAATGTTTCAAGAGATATGACTGCCGAAAGAATAAAAAGAGCAATCAAAAAATATGATTATAGTGATGGCTTTGAGTATTGCGAACTTGGCAAGCCACTTTTTAACGAGGAAGGACAAATAGAGGAAGAGTGTAGTTTTGAACAACTCGCGACTTATATTTATTTCACAGAAACAAATACTAATTTAGATAAAAAAGTAGTCTCGGGAAATGTCATAGGAGAATATGGTGATATACAGTATTATCTTTTATTTAAAGGGAAAGGAAAGAATATTTTAAATAAGGATTTTCTTAAAAAACTTCCAAAGTCAAATAACAAAAAGGTTATTTATGCGGATAAATGTTTGATAGATGATAAGATATTAGCAGAATATAATATTCAATTTAAGCAGATACCATACGAAGTAAAAGTATATTAAATTTTATGGAAACAAAAATTAACCAAGAAAAGTGTAAACATAAAGATTGGAGTTTTGTAACTAATGATTCCGGTAATCGTTTGGGTGCAGCTATTTGTAAACACTGTAATTTATGGATGACGCATTCCGACGCACTTCAATATCAAAACTTGCGTTATCAAAAAACATTTCAAACATGGTTTAATATAGTAACAATTATTATTTCTGTAATAGCGTTGATTATATCTATCATTGTAGGGTTAAAAAAATAATTTTATGGAACTTAAAAAATATCAACAAACAACGTTAGACATATTAAAAGATTACTTATTGGAAACTGATAAGTTTGGGCCGAAGCATGCCTTCATTTCTGTTTCCGGTAAATCATATAACGAAGATTATTTTGGATCTGAAGTTCCTTTTGTTTGCATAAAGATACCAACGGGAGGAGGAAAGACATTGGTTGGTTGCCATGCAACAACTCTGATTATGGAAAATCTTTTAACTGAAAAGTTGGGAAAAGGTATTGTTATGTGGTTTGTGCCATCAGAAGCCATAAAAACTCAAACACTTCAAAAGTTTAAAAATAGGAAAGACTCCCACAGGAAGATACTGGACGAATACTTTGATAACAATGTTAAAATATTTTCCAATGAAGAAGCATTAAGAATTACGAAGGGAGATGTTGAAGATAACCTCTGCATTATTATTTCGAGTTTGGAAGCTTTTAGAAAAGAGAAAACTATACAGAATAAATATAAAGTTTACAAAGAAAATGGAGCATTGCTGAACCATTTTGAAAATATAGGAGATTTAAAAATATTAGAAAAAGATGAGTCCGGAGTTATAAACTCACTGGCCAATGTTATTAGATTAAGTAACCCATTAATTGTTATTGACGAAGGCCATAAAACAAAAACAGAATTATCCATAACTTTTTTGAAGGAGTTAAACCCGAGTTTTGTTATTGAATATACGGCAACTCCCAGATTGGGGAGTAATATCTTGGTTGAGATTCATTCTTCAGAACTGAAAGAAGAACAAATGGTAAAACTTCCGTTGGTTCTTGAAAGCCATAGTCAATGGCAGGATGCTATAATGCAAGGTATTGCAAAACGGGAGGAATTAGAGAAAATATCTAAAAAAGAAAAAGAAGGAATAAGGCCAATAGTATTATTACAGGCAGAACAAGAGAAAGAAGATGATAAAAAAATAACTGTAGGCAAGATTAAAGAATTTTTGGTAAAAGACAGAAAAATATCAGAAGAGGAAGTAGCTATAAAAACCTCAAAAACTAATGAGTTAGAGGGCGTGGATTTATTCGCTAAGAATTGCAAGATTAGATATATAATCACAGTGAACGCGCTTGCAGAGGGCTGGGATTGCTCCTTTGCGTACATCTTAATATCTGTTGCCAATATCGGCTCAAGAGTCGCCGTGGAGCAGATAATAGGGAGAATTATGAGAATGCCAGATGCCAATAGAAAAGATAATGAGATTTTAAATAGAAGTTATGTTTTTGCCTCGGCTAAAAACTTTAATGAGGCAGCGGGCCAAATAATTTCTGGCTTAGAAAGCAACGGATATAGCAGTAAAGATTTAATTAAATCTGGCGAAAATCAAAAATACGAGTTTGATGTAGAGAGACAATTTAAGAACGATTTTTCAGTGCCGATGATGGCCTATGGTGATGAAGAGTTAACCTTTGAAGATTTAATTGGGGAGGACTTTAAATTGTATAAACAAGACTGTGATTTTGAATTTATAACGCATTACGATAGTGATGGACGCGCAATAATAGATATTAAGGAGGGAAATCAATGGGTTAGAGGCGCTCAACAAGCTCTAAAATTGAGCTATAAAGATCGAAACTGCTCAAAAGGAGAGCTGGTTCAATGGCTGGATAAAAAATTAAGATTTACGATGATTGACAGAGAGGACAAGGTTAAGTTTTTAGATAAGATTATAGATGGAATTAAAGGCCATACAATTGCCGATTTATCCGTAAACAGATATGTTTTGCTTATGCAACTCGATACTCTTATTAATTCTGTTTTGAAAAATTATGCAAAGCAGAAATTTGATAAACTATTTAAAGACGGGATGATAAGAGCAAAGAAGTTTGAAAAATTTCCTGAAATGATAACCTTGTCAGAAAAACTCCCACAACAATTTAATAAAAGTTATTATATAAAGGTTGATAAATTAAACAAAGAAGAGTTGAGTTTTCTGGGTAGGTTAGATTTAGATACTCTCCCAAATATTGATTTTTGGGTTAGGAATAGGGAAAAGAAAGATTTTTATTTACAGGGCTGGCAAAGAAATAAATTTTATCCGGATTTTATAGCTTTAACCAAAAAAGGGAATATTCTCTTGTTGGAATGGAAGGGAGAGGATAGGGTTAGCAACGAAGATACCGACTACAAAACAGAGCTCGGCAAAACTTGGGAGAAACTGGGCATCGGAAAGCTACATTTCTTTTTAGTCCATAACGTGAATATTGAAGAAGTTTTAAATAAAATAAGAGAATTATAATTTTATGTATATTAAGGAAATTGAGATTAATGGTAAGAATTTAGCTTGTTCAAAAATAAATTTGATACTCGGTGCAAACAATACTGGTAAAAGTACACTTATTAAAGAATTAGAAATAGCACTATCTAATGCAGAGATCGGTGCGCAGAATAAATGGATAACCGGATTAACAATAGAATCTGATAAGTTAAAAACAAAGTTTGATTTATTTTTTCCAAATATTTCCGGTGAGCTTGTTTTTGAGGAAACACAGACTAAGGTTGGGCAGAGCGGCATCACGAACATTTTTGGTAGGCTGGAATGGAATCAGCCGGTTTTCCAAGCGATCAAAGACAAGGGCGATATGGCGGGAGTGTATAAAGTATTCAAGGGCATTGCCCGCAATCAGGAGTGGTATTACTACAGGTTTTTTACAAGGATGGCTACTGCAATTGAAAATTGTGAAACAAGATTAATGGGCCCCTTTTTTACTCAAATAGAAAAAATAGGAGAGGCCTATAAAGATGTTGTTCAATATTTATACGCAGAAAGTGATTTATTTCTAAAAATTTCTGATAACATACAAAGGGTATTTAGTATAAAACTTACTTTTGATGACCTTGCCCAAGGCAGAAAAGATATTAGGTTGAAGCCAGAAACAGAACTTGAGAATCAAGTGTTAACGTTAATCGAAAAAGCAAAATTTTGGGAAGATCATTCTCAATTATTACAAAATCAAGGAGATGGTTTAAAGGCATATATCAAAATATTATATTCGCTTTTTAATCCGTCAAAAGAGATTATATTAATTGATGAGCCAGAAGCATTCCTTCATTCCCCACAACGAAGAAGTTTAGGTCAATTTATAGTTGAAAATGCAACGAACGGAAAACAGGTTTTTATTTCTACCCACGATAGCGAATTCTTGAGAGGAGTTATGACTTCCGCGTCTATAGATGTTCAAGTGATACACCTAAAGAATGACCAAGAGGAGAGGGGTTATTCAGTAAGAAATTTAGCGCCGACACCATCTAGATCTCAAAATTACAATGAGCAGATTTTAAATTCTTATTTTAACAAGCTCACTGTTCTTTGCGAAGCCGAAGACGATAGAATGATTTATCAACATGCGTGCCAGAATTATTTTCCAAATGAAGCCGTAGATATTTATTTTCTTGGATTAAATGGCAAGCCATCTGTTTTTCAAAACTTTGATAACCTTATCTCCCGTGACATAAATGTTGTAGTGATAGTAGATATTGACGTTCTTTATTCTGGCGAATATTTTAATAGGGATGCATTGAAAATTGAAGAAACAGATAAACAGTTATTGTGTCAATTAAAAAATGATTTATCTATTTTTTCTGATGTCGATAAAAAATCATTAAAAGAAAAAGGGATTGAGAGTATCACTGATCTTCCCTTGAAAAAACGAATTGAGGATGCAATAGTTTTGGCTAAAAAATATGGGATTTATGTAGTTCCAGTCGGCGAAATGGACTCTTGGAGAGACGATACAACGCATCCAGTACGTTATATACAGAATATAATCAATGAAATTGATAACAACTCGAGCACGGACAAGAAGATAAAACTTAAGGATTTTCTAAAAGATGTTATAAAAAAATAAATTATGCCAGATGAAGAAATAAAAATCGTAGAAAATGACAAGCGAACAATCAAAATCTAAAGAGTTTAAAACCTTGATGGATTATACTAAGGAAATGCATCATAGATATTTCCGCGCGATTAGTGCGTTTTATGCATATGATGGATTTAGAGAGATTATTGCAACAAACATTGTTGGTCAGTCCGAAGCCGAAGAAAACGCAAAAACAATTAACAGATACAATAATTTTTTTGGAATGGCACAGGAATCACTACGCATATACTTTTTCTTGGAACTTGCAAAAATGTTTGATTCTTCGAAACAAGCGCTTCATATCGGTAAAATTTTGAACTTTACAGAGAGCAATCTCAAGAGTTTAACCGTTGATGCATTCAAAGAATATAACCAAAATCAACCTCGTGCTTTTCTTGAAACATTGGCTCAGGAATACAAAGGCATGGATCACAATGAATTAATAAAAATAAAAAATACCCTTAATAAGCATAAAGACACAATAGAGAAGTTAGATACTTACCGTAACAAATGGCTTGCACATGACGATATTAAAAAACCAGAATTACCACCCATTAGCGGAGAGGAAATTAAAGCATTATTTGATGTGTTGGCAAAGATGCTTAATGCAATAACGGGCCGACTAAATAGCGAATCATGGGGATATTCTCAGGTTGAAGGCGATGTAAAACACCACGTTAAATTGGTTGTAGATCATCTGCGAAGATTCGAGCCCTATCGTTTAAAGGAAATCAAAGAAAAATATAATATAGATTTGAAAAGTTAAATAAGGACTATGGAAATAGAATCGAAGCAACAAATTTTAGAACGGCGGAAAGAAATTGAGCAAGACATTATAGATTTACTTTCGTGGGCAGAAAGCGATTTTACGTTGGATGACGTAAAAGAGATTATTTATAACGAGGAAGACCAAGACGATTTAACGAAAGCTATTTCTATGTTTGACACAGGGAAAATTCCAGATGAATTAGAAAACATACTTGAACTGACCAATGATGCTTGGAATTATTTCCCGCACAAAATTCTCGGTGGTTTATCGCCAGCTGAAAAGATTTTAGAATATAAAAAATAATTAAATAAAAAACTATTATGGGAACAAATAAAATGTGTCAAAGTTGCGGGATGCCATTAGGTAAAGATCCTGCTGGGGGAGGAACAAACGCCGATGGAACAAAGTCGATAATGTATTGTAGCTATTGTTATCAGAAGGGTATTTTTACAAGAAACTGCACAGTTCAAGAAATGCAAACATTTTGTAAAGATAAACTCAAAGAAATGGGCTTCCCGGGGTTTATGGCTTGGTTTATGACCTCAAATCTTCCAAGATTAGAGCGCTGGAAAAAGAAATAAAAAATATAAATAAAATGAAAAAAATTATTCGCACAATTTGTTTGTTTTCCGATGGAGTAACAAATCAAGAAATTGAAAAACTTGAAAGAATTTCTCAAACTTTGAAAGAGGGAGGGTTTTCTGTTCAGACAAAAAGGATTTGTTTATCTGGTTACCGAAAAGAAATAAATGATAAGGAGCTATTGGAAAAAGGAATTTTACTTGGGCTGGGCGAGCAGACCCTTGAAGGGTTAAAAGAAAATTTTGTGGATTTCTTAAAATCGGATAATAAAGCGATAAACCTGGATTTAACAAACGAAAACATTACTGATGAACATGTTAATATTCTTTTTAAAATAATTGAAAATAAATCAGATAATACTTTTAGGTTTACTTACAGTTTTAATTTGCCAGTTTCAAGCCCATATTTTCCATCTGCAAAATTTGGCAAAAAAGGATTTACAGTTGGATTACAGTCCACAGACTTATCTGCAAATTGTAAAAGTATTGCCGAATGGTTGGAAGAAATGAAAAATGTTTGGGATGAAATTGATTCATTATTGGAACCTATTGATGGATATTTAGGAATTGATTCTTCCATCGCCCCATTATTTCAAGGTTCAAGTAGTCTGGTAAATTTTATAAAAAGATTAGGTTTGGATTTTAGCCATTCTGCAACAACCGATATTTATACAATCATTTCTAAATTTATCAAAGAAAACAATCCTAAACCGATTGGGCTTCGTGGTTTGATGTTCCCTTGTTTGGAAGATTTTGAATTAGCAGAAGAATACGAAAAGGGAAATTTTAATATTGAGAGGAATATATTTTTAAGTTTACATTCTGGTTTAGGCATTGATACATACCCGATTGCTGTTGATCAAGATAAACAAAGGGTTATTGAAATTTTAAAATTAGTGCAACAACTCAGTAATAAATACAAAAAACCACTTTCCGTAAGATTTGTTTCTGATGGAAAAGCTAAAATCGGTGAAAAAACAGATTTTAAGAACCAATACTTAAAAGATGTAATTATTCGCAAATTATGATTTAGAGACTTTTTTGCCAATAGTTTCAATTTTATACTTATTTGTAAAAAATAAATAACCAACATAAAATATGAAAGAAAAAATAAAAAATAAAACATTACAAAAGCATTCTGGCGATTTTAGCCCATGGGATTGGATAGATGAAGATACAGTAAGAATACAGGGCCTTGCAGGAAGCTACATAGTAAAATTTAATTGCATTGATTGGATTAGCAAAGATCTTAAGAAGCATATTCATATAAATTCGGAAATATCAAAAAAAGTTAAAAAATTGTTCAGCGAAAAAGTTAAAAATAAAGATAAAAAAATAATTGAATATATAAGAAATAAAAGTTTATAGCGCAGACCGTTTGTTGTTTTAAGTTGGGCGGAACAAGGTATAATCTCTAAAGATTTTACAGAAAAGCAAAAAAATATATTTAAATTTATTACATCAAATAGCGATATAACAATTGATAAAATTATTGAGGGACTTGGCCTCCCGGAAGGAGTGGTAAAAAGCGATGTGAAAAAAATTATGAGTGAAATTGCCAAAGTAAAACCAGAGTTTAAAGTATATTATAAAACACCTTGTTATTTGCCTGAAATTAGAAAAAGAACAGTGATAAAACCATTAAAAAACCATCGAGCACTTGACATAGGTTCTTGATGGCGTATAATTAAGATAAACAACTAAATAAAAATTCCCAATTAGGGGACTTTAACGGAATCACGCCCGTTAATGTGCGGTATTAAAGCCCGCAAATCAAGTGAGATGCCAATTGGCCATCTTATTGATTTGCGGGCTTTTTCGTTTCTACAAAATTAATAACTAAAAAAAATGAGAACTCTACCAAAAAAGAAATCAAACAAACAAAAATTAATTATTGCAGCTGTTTACGATTATTTTGGTGTTGGGAGTAAAGTTCGGGCCAATCAAATCGCAATTTATATTATGGGAAAAAGAAGAGGAGTTAATTTAACTGATGAAGAAAAGTCGAACGCGCGAGCAATAAAAGAGAATTTAAAGGACGAAATCTATATTAAGGGGTTGTTGGGAGACCAAGAAACATCCTTTTATCCCCTTATTCCAGCGAATTCTATTCTCCGTGCAGGGTAAGAGTCGAACATACACTTGCAAAGATGATGAAATATATCTTTTCAATAAATTTAAAAATAGTTAGAGGTAACCAATATGACACAAATAAATATTAAAGACGAAAGCGGAGACAGAGATTGTTTTACAATTATTCCAAATTATATAGCCAATCATTCAACAGCCAATGATCAGGCGCTTTATTTTCAAATGAAAAGATTTGCCGGAGAGAATGGAAGGTGTTTTGCCACTGAAGAAACTTTAATGAAAAAAATGGGCATAGGTAAAAAGGCCTACGACAAGTCTTTAAAATATTTAATTGATAAGGGTTGGATTTCCTATACTGGGCTGACGAAAGGAAAAACAAGACCAATCAAAACATATAAAGTAAATAACATTTGGAAATTGAATAATGAGACCTATAAGAAGATACCTTCTAAAAGCGATATATCTTTTCGGGGCAAGATATCTTCTGAAAATACAAAAGATATATCTCAAAAGCAATGTAAGATACCTTCTAAAAGCAATGCAAAAGAAGAACCAGTTTTATTAAAAACCAATAACAATATAGCAACGCAAGGCGTTGCGGGTAAAGAGATTAATGATTTAATAGATCTTTTTAAAGACGTAAATCCGGCATGGGAAAGATTGTTTAGTAACAAAACTCAAAGAGCAGCAATAGAAAGGTTGTTGAAAAAAATGCCTCGGGAGGAATTAGGAAATTTAATAAATTATTTGCCAAAGACAAATATCCAGAAATATGCTCCGGTAATAACAACACCTGCACAGTTGGAATATAGGCTGGGAGATTTAATGTTTTTTATTAAAAAGCAAGAAAACGATAAAAGGGATAACACCCCAATCATTTTATGAAAACTCAAATTTATTTCTATAAACTATTTTTATTCGGGCACAAAGGCGAGGATGACTATATTTCTCTATCACAAATTCAGGGCCAGCAGTTATCAATGATTTTAGCAACAGATCCTTCAAGGAAATTTATAATGGTTGATGAAAACTTGATAAATACTTCTGCAATTGAGCAATTAGCAAAGTCCGAAAGCATGACATACACCACAGATGGAACACAGCGGAAAATACCAGAAGTTAGAGAAATTACCGGCGAAGAAGAAATGGCTCAAGAAAAATTCAATGCATTTAAAAATAAAATTAAGTTATTAAAATAATATGAAAGAAAAAATTAAAAACGAATCGGTAAAGTACGGCTGGTATAGGGCAAAAGTTCCCACAAAGAAATGGAACGATTATTATTCAAAGGTCGGATCTTATACTTTTTTGGGAGGAGATAAAAATGATACGTATATTGGATTTTTATCAGTAAATCCTCCGGAAGGGTGCTTAGAAATAACAGAAACGGACGAGCTGTTAAAGATTGATGCTCATCGAAGGGCGACAAATCATATGCCATTTGTAACTAAATAAATTTTATGGAAAACAACGAAGAGAAAAATAAACATCCAGGAGGCAGACCGCTTAAATTTAAGAATGAAAAAGAACTTCAAAAAAAGATTGATGCTTGGTTAAAGTCTTGCAAAAAAGAGAAGCGACCATTAACGATTACCGGGCTTGCTTTAGCACTGGATACGAGCAGGAATGTGCTAATTGAATACGAAAATAGAGACCAGTTTCCTAACACGATAAAAAGGGCAAAGCTCCTCTGTGAGAATTATGCAGAGGAGGCCTTGTTTTTGGGTAAAAGTGTCGCAGGAGCCATATTCAATTTAAAGAACAATTATGGCTGGAAAGAGAAGCAAGAGATTGAACATAATGGCGGAGTATTTATTAATTTAGATAAATAAAAATATTAAATAAAAACAAAAATATGACAACAAATATAAATTTTTCAGATTTAGTAAATTTTACAGAAAAGCAAGATGAAGCAAATGAGGCATTAAAACAATTCAAGTTTATTTTATACGGTGGAGCAATGGGAGGAGGCAAGAGTTATTGGTTGCGTTGGGAGTTGGTAAAATTACTTCTTTACTATTTCCATAAATACAAAATCAGAAATGTCGCAGTCGGTTTATTCTGTGAAGATTATCCGGCTTTGAAAGATAGGCATTTAAACAAAATTAAATTTGAATTTCCTTCTTGGTTGGGAGATTATTATGCGCAGGACCATAACTTTGTTTTAAAAGAAGATTATGGAGGCGGAATGATTTGCTTTCGTAATTTGGACGATGTTTCAAAATATCAGTCAGCAGAATTTGCGGCAGAAGCCGTTGACGAACTAACAAAGAATACAAAAGATGTATTTGATTTTCTTAGAACAAGACTAAGGTGGCCTGGCATTGAAGATACGAAGTTTATTGCCGGAACCAACCCGGGCGGAATTGGGCACGCTTGGGTTAAGGATATGTTTATTAATAATATTTTTGATCCTAACGAGCAAGAGAAAGATAAATTTTATTTTATCCAAGCAAGGGCAACCGATAACCCGCACCTACCAAAATCCTATTATACAACTCTTGAATCCTTACCGGAACAATCAAGGAAAGCATTTTTGGAAGGGGACTGGGATTTATTCAAAGGGCAATATTTTAGTGAATGGAGAAAAGATCTGCACGTTGTTGAGCCGTTTAAAATTCCTTATGAGTGGAAGAAAATAGTTTGTATTGACTATGGATATAGCAGTCCCTCGGCAGTTTATTGGTGCGCTATTTCCCCGGAAGGATATTTCTATCTTTATAGGGAGCTTTACGAGATACAGCTTACATATTCGTCTTTGGCCGACCGGATTATCTCAATGACAACTGATAGTGAAAACATAAGGTACTGGGTTGCAGATCCATCAATATGGAGTAGAAAAGGAGACTCCGGATTAAGCGGAGCCGAAACAATGAAGAACACATACAGAGACAAGAAACGAATGGCATTGGATCTTGTGCAGGGCAACAATGATAGGGTGAACGGCTGGAGTATTATTCGGGAGTATTTAAAACCTTTTATGGTTGGCGACAAGAAAATGGCGAAGTTGCAGGTGTTTAGCACTTGCTATGAATTTATCAGAACCTTTCCAACATTAATATACGATGCGATAAAGGTTGAAGATTGCGATTCAGACGGAGAAGACCATGCTGCAGATTCAGTGAGATACGGAATAATGAGTAATCCTACGCCGGCAATAGTTGATCCAATGGTATTGAAGCAAAAATTATTCAATCAAAGACACAAAAAATATTTGGCAAGCATGAAACCCCAAAAGCGTGGACTTTATAGAATGACCGGATACTAAAATAATTATTAAAAATAAATCCTACCAATATGAGTGATTAGCAAAAAACCTGTGAAAATAATAATTGAGTATTCCAAGGAAGCGGTAAGCTTCGCAGATTTTATCAATGAAGTTTTAGACTTTGAAGAAGAGTGTAAGATAGAATCAAAAAGACCTCCAGCAAAGGAAGTCCATAAGAAATGTCGCAAGTCTACTTTACCTTACGTTTATTCATAAATTCCTTGAAATCCTTTTCTTCAATACGAAAAACCCGAGGAGTAATTTTAATCGCTTTTAATTTTTCAGATTTAATCCAGCGATAAACAGTAAAAATGGAAACCTTGAGTTTCTTAGAAATCTGGTCCGGGGTTAGGAGATTATCGAAAGGATTTACCATTTTATTATTGTATATTTTATACAGGGTTTAGTCAATATAGTCAACTTGACTGTAAAGGCTAAATAGAAATGTCATACCTGCCGGCAAAGTAGAAATGTCATACCTGCCGGATTTTTTTTGCTTTTTTTTATTTTTTCTCAGCCGATAATATCGACTCTGTTTTATTGAT